>CBETWD010000213.1:0-3923 GCA_965539945.1 uncultured bacterium | reverse complement strand
ATCAGATGATACAGGCGACCGCTCTTCAGAACAGGCTTTATCTGAAACAGAAAGAACTCTGGAAGAACAGTGAGTTCTGCGAGATTATGCCGGTGAATTTCAATTATCAGGGTCTTATCATTGTATCAACCGGCCTGGTCGATGTCCCAGAGGGCCGGATAATTTACCAGACACATAGCTGCGGCTGCGGACCGCAACCGACCATACGCGGTGCCATCCTCGAGAAGGAGGCCATCTGGTCCGCTTCCAAAATGCGTCAGGAACTGACACGAAGCGCCAATCCAAAGGAGGCATCTCTGGCGGAGCAGACATTTATAAAAACAGTATATATCGCGCTTCGGCAGATCAGCAATGACGACAAGCTGCGCATAACCAGAGCACTACAAAACCACTTTGGAGAGAACAGGGAAATAGGCCTTTTTTGATTCATGAAGGGGTGGATTCTTTACTTGACACTATGGACATGAAGCACTATATTCCGAGAAAGGAATATATGAGGAGTTTCAAGTGAAAGCTTTTCTCAAGGTCATGAGGGCCCTTTCCGATCCTAATCGGGTAAAGATTATAAAGATGTTGCAGCATAAGGTAATGTGCGTATGTGAGATGCGGGCTGCGCTACAGATAGCCCAGCCGAGTGTGTCCAAGCACTTAAAGATACTGGAAGATGCCGGCTTGGTCATTTTTCACAAAGACGGTATGTGGGTTAATTATCAACTTGCAGATGGAAGTGCAAGCCCTTACGCAGCCAGCCTCTTGGGCAATCTGAGGCATTGGCTGGAAGATGATTCGGAACTTGCTGAAATCGTAGAAAAACTTTCCTTGATTCGGCGCGAAGACTTATGTAGAAGATAATTTTTTTTGTCCTAAATAGATAGCTGAATAGGCATCTCGCTATAACATCTATCTTGAGTTCTATTTTATGAATAACGAGACTTGTCAATGAAAGAACGAACCAAGTTACTACTCATCGTTCTCACCTTCCTGGCGTGTTACTATGTACCCTGGGATCATGTGACAATCCGGCAATCCGGCCTTGAGGCATTTATGATGCTTCAAGAATATGCCCGCGAGCACGTTCTCACATGCCTGATCCCTGCCTTTTTTATCGCCGGAGCCATAGCGGTGTTTGTATCCCAGGCTGCGGTTCTAAAGTACTTCGGAGCCACAACGAAAAAGATTCTCTCCTATTCTGTGGCCTCTGTTTCCGGGACAATCCTTGCGGTTTGCTCCTGTACGGTCCTGCCTCTGTTTGCAGGGATCTATACCCGGGGCGCCGGTATTGGTCCGGCAACAGCTTTTCTTTATTCCGGACCGGCCATCAATGTCCTGGCCATCGTGCTGACAGCAAGGATTCTGGGATGGCAGCTTGGGTTGGCCAGAGCCATCTGCGCAGTCCTTTTCGCAGTGATCACCGGGCTGCTTATGGCTATCATATTCCGGAAGGATGATGCCTCTCGCACCGCAGGCGAGATGTATCTCCCGGATGAGGAAAAGAAGGGACGTAGTCTCTTGCAGGATGCTCTCTATATGCTGACCATGGTTCTGATCCTGATCTTTGCCTCCTTTGCCGGACCGGCGGTAGGTTCAACAGGACTCTGGCCGGTCATTTTTGCTGCTAAGTGGTACGTCACTATTGCCCTGCTCATGGTGCTGGCCGTGATGCTCAAGTCATGGTTCACCAAAGATGAACAGGTCGCCTGGGTGCAATCTACCTGGGGTTTTATGAAGCAGATCTTTCCGCTTCTGGCTGCAGGGGTGCTGGTTGCCGGTTTCATGCTGGGTCGGCCGGGCCATCCCGCCCTGATTCCGGATCACTATATCCAGAGCCTGGTAGGAGGCAATTCTCTGGGGGCCAATTTCTTTGCCTCGGTCGCCGGTGCCCTTATGTATTTTGCCACCCTTACCGAGGTACCCATCCTGCAGGGGCTGATTGGTGCCGGTATGGGTAAGGGTCCGGCCCTTTCCCTGCTTCTGGCGGGTCCGGCCCTTTCCCTACCCAATATGCTGGTTATCGGAGGAGTCATGGGAGTCAAAAAGACAGCGACGTTTTGTGTCATTATCATAATCCTGTCCACCATAGCCGGGATGAGCTATGGCTGGATAGCCGGTTAAAGGAGAAAAAAATGGAAATCAAGGTATTAGGACCAGGCTGTCCAAGGTGTCAGAAGACAGAACAGGCGGTCACGGATGCGGTTGCCGAGGCCGGTGTGGATGCCACAGTTGAAAAGGTGGCCGATGTGATGGAGATTGCCAAATACGGTGTCTTCGGGACCCCGGCTGTGGTGGTGGATGGTGAGATCAAGTCAGTGGGCAAGATCCCGCCCGTTGAGGAGGTCAAGAAGTGGCTGCAAAAGTAGAATAGAGAGGCATGATGGACCATTTCATGATGGGCATGATGCCAAAGATATCTAAAGACAGGTTCGAGGAGCTATACCGTCAGTACAATCGCCCGGAGTATGTACATCCTGACCCTCTTGAGTTCCTTTATAATTATAAGGATCTTTGTGACCGCGAAATCGTGGCATTTGTTGCCTCATCGCTTGCCTATGGAAGGGTGGCCTATATTCTAAAGAGCGTTTCCTTAGTTCTTGAACGGATGAAGCCTACTCCATCGATCTTTTTAAAGCGGGCTTCCCTTAAAACCATCCACCAGACCTTTTCAGGCTTCAAGCACCGGTTTACCAACGACCAAAAGCTTTGCGCCATGTTATTTGGTGTGAAAAAGGTTCTGGAACGTCACTGTTCTCTTCAAGCATGTTTTTCAGCCGGGTTGAATGACGATGACGACACAATACTTCCGGCCCTTTCCGCCTTTACAAGAGAACTGACCGTATGTGCTGATGACAATTTGAAGTACTTGGTGCCGTCGCCCACCAAGGGCAGTGCATGTAAGCGACTCAACCTCTTCCTCAGGTGGATGGTGCGCTCGGATGAGGTAGATCCGGGGGGATGGGAAAATGTGCCTGCATCAAAGCTGATAGTCCCGGTTGATACTCATATGCATAAGATCTGTCACTTGCTTGGGCTTACAAAGCGGAAACACGCGGATATGCGCGCGGCAACGGAGATCACAAAGGCCTTCCGAACCATTGCTCCTGCGGATCCGGTCAGATATGATTTTTCTCTAACCCGTTTGGGAATCCGGAAAGATGCGGACATGGCTGCGTTTTTGAAACAGTTCAGCGGCACATCCCCATTCCATGGGTGTTTTTGACTCCGATGCCGGAGTAGAAGGCGAAATCAAGGAGCATTCGATTCGCACAAGTTTCCGCATCTCTTTTTTATTTTTTCTTTTCTTTTTTCGTTTTTCGTTTTTCCTTTGGATTAAGCTGGGCCTTTTTCTGTTGTTCCCTTTTGCCTTTGTCTTTTTTCCCCTTATCACCCATATCTGTTTCTCCTTGTTTGAAAATGAATTGCGCCGGACTGTGGCGGCAAAATCCCGTTCCATCATTTTATGATGGTAACGAAAGTACTAGCCAAAGGCAAGGGCGGAACCGCAGCGAATATGCCTAAAAGAAAATATCAATCCACAGGATCTGCAGATGGGTAGTCGTCGAAATTGCTAGAAATTTTTGGAATTTCATTGGTGGAAGTGGCACGCCAAGCGGGAGTTTCCACGTTTGCCATTTCCAGAGCCCTAAACAGGACAATGAAAGATTAATTCAACTCAGTCAACAACGTCCCGTAATTTTCTAAGGCAAAATGTGGCGAATACGCAGGACGTTATGTAAAATTGCACCTGTTGTTAGAATATTGAAAATAGCTTGGGCAGAGGGAGTGTTACAACGGGGATGGAGGATTTGAATAAAGAGATAAGAAAATGCAACAAATGCAGACTGTCTGAGACTAGAATAAACGCTATTTGTGGGGAGGGAAATCTAAATGCTAATCTCATGCTAATTGCTCAAGCACCTGGAGAGAAT
>CBETWD010000212.1:0-3929 GCA_965539945.1 uncultured bacterium | reverse complement strand
TGATGAATATTATGACGACGATCCTGACTATGTCAGCGAATATCAGGTTGAAGAGCTGGAAGCCTTTTTTGATGATGCTGAAAGCCTGTTTCTGGATGACAGACTTGAAGATGCACGGGAAGTGTATGGAGCCATTTTTAGTTTGATCAGTGATATCAAAGAACAAACAGATTATTTATACCTGAATGAAATAGATATCAGGGAGGCAAGGGCTAGATATTGCCGTTGTGTTTATGAAACATCGGATACGGACAAACGGCTGGATGAATTTGTTGCGGCCATGGAAATTGACGCGTCCGTCCCTCACAATGAAAATGAATATGATGAACATTACCCCATGATGCAGGATGTTATTGATGCGAGGCCGGGCGAGATGGAAGGGATGGAATCATTCTTGCCGGCCTGGAAGGAAGTGTTGACTGAAAAAGGAACAAAAGGAAGACCTGCGGTTCTGCTCCTGGAAGCGGTTAACCGTCTTGAAGGCATGAGCGGAGTATCAAGGCTGGCGAAAAAATGGAAAAACAGCCAACCCCAGGGATACTTGTTCTGGCTTAATACCCTGAAAGAGAAAAATGATCAGAAAGGCATTATTACTGTAAGCGCAGAAGGCCTGAAGGTATTAAAAGAAGGAAAATTCAGGGAAAGTGTTGCAGTATTGATGATAGATGCGGCAGGAAAACTAAATAACGCGGGACATTTGCTGATCGGAAAACGGGAAAGGGTTTTTTCACATATGAGTGATCAGAACCTGCTCGATCTTGTGGGTGAAGCAACAAAACAGAATACAAGGGATAAGGAACTTGATACTGTTATTAATTTTTTCAAGGCCCGCAGATCAATTGATGTTGATGAAAAAATCCTTTATGTAAAGACCCTCTTGATGTCAGGCAAACTGGATAGCGCGGTTGCCATGGCAAAAGATGAAAAAAGTGTGGGTTGGTCTTACCGTAGTCCCGCAGGTGTGGTTTTCGGGTCCGTTCTATCGGTTCTTGCCGGCCATTCTGAAAAGGCAGGGACAATAAAAAGCCTCCTAATGGGCTATGCAAACGAAAAATCAGTATATTCAGGGAGATTTTCCATTGATTACGACATAGGTACATCATTTTATCAGGAGATCATCAAGGGATTAAAACAAAAAAAAGATGCAAAATCCCAGGCATTCGAATATCTCCCATGGGCTGAAAAAATCGGAAAGGGCCGGATTGAGCATATTGTTTCCAACAAACACAGGGCCGCCTATGATAGGGCTGCGCAGGTGCTGGGCTCTCTTGCCGAGGCTTACTTGGAAATGGATCAAAAAAACAAGGCCGTAGAAATACTGCATGAATACTATAATAAAAAATATAACAGGTTCAGCGCATTCCGCAGGGAGGTAAAATCAGTTGTTGTGCATTCAGACCTGTTGAAAAAAACAGGTTTTTTGACATAAATCAGGTTCAATCCGATCATAGGGACTCGGGAAAAAATAATTAAACCATCTTCCATCTCGGCTTCAGGCCATCTTTGACTGATCCTCATTCACAAAATCCTCAACGTAGCATTGCTACGCCTGCGGTTTTGTTCAATCGGATCAGCCAAATCTCACCTAAATCCGAGCGTAATCCGGATCAATTATTTTTTCCCGAGTCCCTTATCCTTGGATCCAGGGCGTCTCTCAGCCCTTCCCCCAGCAGGTTGTAGCCAAGTACTGTCACAAGGATTGCCATGCCTGGAAACATCGAAAGCCACCAGGCTATCTCCAGGTTGTCCTTGCCTTCAGTAAGCATGTTGCCCCAGCTTGGAGTGGGAGGCTGGACCCCGATTCCGAGAAAACTAAGGGCGCTTTCAGTGAGAATTGCCCCACCGACTCCGAGTGTGGTTGCCACAAGAATAGGGGCCACTGCATTTGGTAAAATATGTGAAAAGACTATCCTTGCATTGGAGGCACCTGATATCCTGGCTGCCAGCACGAAATCACGCTGCCTGAGACTCAGAAATTCCGCCCTTACGAGCCGGGCCACTCCCATCCAGCTTGTGAGACCTATCACCGCCATGATGTTCAAAATTGATGGCTCAAGAAAGGCAATAACAGCCATTATAAGAAAGATAGTGGGAAAGCAGAGTATTATGTCCACAAAACGCATTATCAGCCCGTCTATCCACTTGCCGTAAAATCCGGCAAGGGCCCCAAGGATAGTACCAATGACTGTTGCAATCCCGACAGCTACAATCCCCACCAGCAAGGATATTCTCGCTCCATAAATAAGCCTTGAAAGACAGTCCCTGCCAAGTGGATCAGTACCAAGTAGATGTGCCTTTGAAGGTGACTCAAGAATATGCCAGGTATCTATTGCCTGTGGATCATAAGGGGCAAGCCAGGGAGCGGAAAGGGCAACAAGACAGAGAAGTCCCACTATTAAAAATCCTGCCACTGCCAAAGGATTGTATGCCAATTGACCCAACCAGGTGATTTGGTGATTTGGTGATTTGGTGATTTGGTGATTGACGGCTTCCATAATTATCTGTGTTACTTATCAGGCTTGATTGATTCCCATTCCTTTGAAAACAGACCAGTCTTTGTAATCCTTTAATCCCTTAATCCTTTAATCCTCAACCTGGATGCCTGTACGAATTCTCGGGTCCGCCAGGGCATAGCCCATATCGGCCAACTGATTTCCGAGTAATGTCAACACCGAAACTATCACCAGGTTCCCCATGAGAAGAGGATAGTCCCTGGCCATAACGCTGGTCCACATGAGCTGACCCACTCCCGGTATTGCAAAAATGGATTCAAAGATCACACTGCCGCCTATAAGGCCCGGAATAGACAGACCAAGGATGGTTATTAAAGGTAAGAGAGCGTTTCTCAAGGCGTGCTGGTAAATTACCTTTCTTTCCGGCAAACCCTTTGCCCTTGCAGTAGTGATATAGTCCTGCTTTAAGACCTCAAGCATTGAGGATCTGGTATAGCGTGACAGCCCTGCAAGTCCGCCCAGAGCAGATACAAGCACCGGCAGTATCAGGTGACGGCACCAGTCCAGCAGCTTTTCCCAACCTGACATCTGTTCATACCCCATAAGGCTGTGGAGCCCTGAGATGGGCAGCCATCCCAGATGTACTCCTAAGTAAAGCATAAGTAACAGGGCCACCCAGAAGGCCGGGGCCGCATAGGCAATAAAGACAAGGACCGTAGTGACCTGGTCAAAAAAGCTGTTATGGCGCACGGCAGCAGCCACACCCAGGGGGACCGCAACTACAAGTATCAAGCCTATTGCCAGGACGTTTATGAGCAGGGTAACCGGAAGCCGCTCCTTGATCTTGTCCCAAACGGGTCTCCTGTCCGGGGAAAACGACCGCCCAAGATCCAGCACAGCAAGCCCCTTAAGCCATTGCAAGTATTGTATGTGCAGGGGTCGGTCCAGGCCGTACTGGGCCCTCAGACGCTCTCTCATCTCAGGAGTCATTTTGGGATTAAAGTCGGCCTGCAGGCTCATGGGCTCTCCCGGGGCCAAGTGCATCACCATGAAAGATATGAGAGTTATGCCCAGGAAAGTAGGCCCAAGAGTGAGGATCTTTTTGATTAAATACAGAAACAGCGCCATATTAGAAAATGATTATACCGCAAAAAGCTATTTTGCTCAAAATCAAAAAACCATTTTGAATCGAAGAATTGAGATAGGTCATAACAGAACTACGCAGATTTGACATTTCTATTAAGGGCCGGGGAAAAATAACTTGGTAGAATTTGCGCCCGGATTTGCCATAGATTTAGTCGATCTGATTGAGCAAAACCGCAGGCATAGCAGTGTTATGTTGAGGATTTTGCGATTGAGGATCGATTAAAGATGTGGTGAAGATGGGATGCAAAAATGCCAAGTTATTTTTTCCCCGGCCCTAATCGCAAAATATGATTTGCCCGGACTTATTGAGAAGTTACCATCCGTACTATT
>CBETWD010000211.1:0-3955 GCA_965539945.1 uncultured bacterium | reverse complement strand
CCTGTACTTCAAGTGCCCGACAACAAAGCAGATGCGGTGCCCTGTGAACGCTTACAAAAAAGGAGACCTTTCCTATACCAATATTGAGCGTGAAAGAAGCACAAGGAATGAAATTCCTCCGACTTTAGTCGAGTATTAAATAGTCCAGCCGTCGAATCGTAAGGCCCTTCAACCACACAACTAATCAACTACTCGACCAATTGCTGAGCGATGCGAACTAAGTTCTATCCTGTTCATCCCTGGCCCAGACCTGGTTTGCACCCACAACGCGTCTTCCAGGAAAGTCGCGCCAGGGCGGGCCTGTTGATCCTGTCAAAAAATGGAAATTCCCATACTACGAGTCACCCACAGTCAAAGTATTATGAAAACTCATTTTCAATAACAAAGCAGCCCCAATCTGTCAAGAAAGGGCGGCAGTCGCTGTTTAATTTGACACAGATTTTGAAAAATTGAAAGCGGTTAACGAAACCCTTTGAAATTTCAAAAACTGTATCTCAACCTCAGATAGATCATATCATTATCGTTGAACTGTCCCAGACGAGAATCTCTGGGTCCGTTGAAAAACATATATCCGGGGGCGATTTCCCAGTTGTCGCCGATTTTGTATTCTGCGAAGATCTCACAGGCCGATCCATCATTGCTGGTAAAATACATACCCCGAAAACCTGCTGTTAAATCATCACGAACATTTTCCGGGGCTGGAAAGGAAAAAAGCATTGATGGGGCAACATATTATGTGTACACTGCTTACTAATATGTAATAATTTTTAATAGGTGGAAAAACCATGCAAAGAGTAAATGTACGTGAAGCCAGACAACAGATTAGCCGTCTGCTGGATGCGGTGGCGGCTGGAGAAGAAATCGTTATCATGCGCCGCGGCAAACCGGCAGCCCGCTTGCTCCCGACTTCAGAGATTGAAACAGGAAAGATGCGTTTTCCTGACCGTAGCGCTCTGCGGGCTATGATTCCTCCAGCAAAATTGCCGGCAGCAGAATTAATACGGGTAATGCGTGATGAACGAGGCTAACGTCGCATACTATCTGGATACCAGCGCACTTCTGCCTTATTATAGAGAGGAAAAAACAAGTCAGACGATACAGGATTTCCTGTCATCACTCAGATTTCCCGTTGGCATCAGCGATCTTACCGTATTGGAGTTTGCTTCTGCCCTTTCCCGCTGGGTCCGCATGAAGGAAATCACTGATGCGCAGGCCAGTCTTGTGGAAAACGCCTTTGCAGAGGATACCCGTTCAGGTTTGTTCAGTCGGCTTTCCATTAATACGAAACACTATCGACAGGCGCAAAAGTGGATTTCTTCCAGAAAAACTGCTCTTCGTACCCTCGATGCCTTGCACCTGGCATGTTGCTTCGGGGCCGGAATAGAAATAGTAACTTGTGATGAAGTGCTGGCAAGTTCAGCGGATGTCCTGGGTGTGCCATGCCGCTTTGTTGCTGACAGCAAAATAAAATAAGCCAAAGATGACAGGTGAGCCGGACAGGCTAAAGGCAATATGAGCCATGAAGTTGCCGTTTGTATGAAAAAGGATGTTGTTAGAAGCTATACCTCAATCTCAGATAGACCATATCATTATCCTCAAATTGGCCCAGGCGGGAATCTTCAGGACCGTTGAAAAACATATATCCAGGGGCAATTTCCCAATTGTCGCCGATCTTGTATTCTGCAAAGATCTCACAGGCTGATCCTTCGTTGCTGGTAAAATACATACCCCGAAAACCTGCTGTTAAATCGTCGTCAAGAAACTTGTCGCTGATTTCAAATGTGATGCCGTGGGTCTTGCGTTTGGAGGAAAGGGCTTCTTGACCATCTTCTATGAGATCAATGAAAAATTGCAGGTTTACATAGAGATTGGTGAAAAAGGTACGGTCTATTCCGATCACACCCTGATACAGATCCCGAGTGACAAGACCATCACTGTCTTCTTCGTATGACGGATCATTGGAATCAATAGAAAACAGGAGCCCTGGTTTTACGGCAAGCTCACCCCGGACCGTGGCCCGATCAAAACCTTTTGCGAAATTGAACCCATAGGCATGGTAGTGCTGATAACGAGGTGTGAAACGCATCCTGCCATCGGCCAGGTAATCGCGGTGATAAGCAGGATCATCCGTGTAGCCGTTATAATAAAGAAGCGCTAAATCAAAGCCTTTCCATACAGTGGAGGCCCGAAAGGCAAACTCGGCATCTTTAATCCACTTGTCAGGTTTTTCCTTTCGCGCAAGGATGATCTCGCCTGATTCGGCAATTTTTCTGAGTTCTCTTAGCCCTTCTGGTTCCCACGGGCTATTCGGCAGGGAGAATTTATTTACCTCAGGCTTTGGGATCAATACCCCTTCTATGGTAACAGGTCCAAGCAGATATATTCCATTCGCCAACAAGATGGGAAGCCTGGCATCGGCCCTGGCGCTGGCAATGGGGTCTCGATAATCCCGGGGGTTGATCAGGTCCATGGGGTTAATTCCGTCACCTGTTCCCCACCGCATCATCTTTTTGCCGAGCATGAAATCGATCCGTTCAGTATCTATTGTCAGATATGCCTCGTTCAACTCCACATAGTAAATTTCATCTTTATCATCCGTCCAATCACGAACAGCCGGATCATAATCAAAATAGGCGCTGGTAAATCCCCTGATCCAATCCTGACCCAGATAACAGTCCAGCCACAGACGCTGCCTGAGGGAGATAGGCTCATCTATCTCCTTTACCCTCAACTGATTCCGACTTTCGACGTAGCCACCGATGGAAAGGAATTCGGCCTCTTCCTCATTGAAATTCTCTCTTATCGTGAAGGTCAGATCCATATCTTTTAAGGGATATTCTTCAACGGCGTGGGATATAAAGGGGATGCAGACAAAGATTGACAGGATGGCGACCCGGGTTATCATTATCATATGAAATTTATTGACCGGTTTTTGGCACTTCAAAAGGAACCACTTATCTCAATAATATTGCTATAATCTTTGGTATTCGATAAAATTGTTACATTTGTTTTATTTATCAACATCTTTAACTTGGGACCAAGGAGTAACTACAATGTATAAAACAAAGGTTTCAAAAAAAGGATTATTTATACCCCTTGATTATCTTAAAGGGTTAAATGAGGTAGTTGTTATAAGAAAAAAAAATGATTTGATTATTCGTCCAGCAGAAACGATGACTGAAAGAACCGCTGGGATTATCAAAGCCAACCTGAGTGTTAATGATGTTCTGAATTCTTACACAGGTTATCTGGCAAATGTAGAAACTAATAATGAAACTGTCTGAGTATAACGAACCAGGCCCTATTTTTATTGACGCCAACATTTTTGTTTACCATCTGACAGGACAGCAAGATTATGGGACAATATGTTCAGACTTCTTAAAACGAGTAGAGTTTTCTGAAATAAACGGTGTAACTTCCGTCTTGATTATAGATGAGGCAATATACGGTATCTTGATCACCAGCGCCGCTAATATTCTAAATATCACTAAAATCAGTACAATACGTAATCATTTGAAAAGTGATAAGAAGCTATGCAAAAGGTGCTACCAAGATGTAGAAATCTTTCTTGATTACATTGATATATTAAGAGATGGTGGATTAAAACTCATTGACAGTATCAACTACCGCATATTTCGAGACCTACTTTCCAGCGTTCAAGCCGGCATAAGCGGTCTACCGCATGACCTGATTCACATCAATTTATGCCGTGATCTCAAAATAGATCATATTGCGACACAAGACAGTGATTTTGATAATGTTTCCGGCCTCATGGTATGGAAGCCTCGGGTCAATTAGCGTTGATAACTGACTTCTGACCTCCGATCTCTGAACCCTATCTCTTCAAATTGCTCTGCTCAAATAGCGCATCCGAAAGTCCAATGTTGTAATCCACGCTGTCATACTGCATCAGGGTCTTTGAACCTTTCCTCGGGGTTTCCACCATTATCTTGGT
>CBETWD010000210.1:0-3962 GCA_965539945.1 uncultured bacterium | reverse complement strand
GTTTAGCTTTGAAAAATCAGGGCATTACGTTAATTAGAAATAACACCCAACGGGTAAAAATTTGTAATAGCAAAACATCCTGCTTGTCAGGGCGGCAGACCGATAATCATTAAACTAATAGCTAACCGCTAAAGGCTAATCGCTCAATTTGGGTTGAAGTATAGCAGTTGACAGGAAATCATTTTTAAGCAATATGCCTATTGAGTTATCTCCGTACAGATGGAATAAGTTCTATGCCCATGCACTAAAAAACGCATAATTTGGAAATCCCCACCAGTTTGTGATTCAGACAGCAGGGGTTGGGGCGACCAAGGAGGAATCCATGAAGAAAATAGAAGCAATTATAAAGCCCTTCAAGCTGGACGACGTAAAGGAGGCCCTGAACGAGATCGGAATCAAGGGGATGACGATTTCCGAGATCAAGGGCTATGGTCGCCAGAAAGGACATAAAGAGGTCTATAGGGGTGCAGAGTACGTGGTAGATTTTATCCCCAAGATTAAACTTGAGATAATTGTAGATGCGGCTCAAGTGGATCAGGTGGTGGAGACGATCAGAGAGTCTGCCCATACCGGTAAGCTTGGAGATGGTAAAATCTTTGTGCTCCCTGTGGAAGAGGTCATAAGGGTCAGGACAGGTGAATATGGCAAGGATGCTATTTAGTGTCTGAACGGAAAGACCGTTCAGACACAATTTTGAATTTAAAAAAGGAAATAACCTTAATCCACAGATTACGCAGATTACACGGATTACTCTAATCATTATGAAGGATGATGCGAAATCTATAGGGTTTAAATTTCCCACTGTCCATGCCACCTTATTCCCTCAATTCCGGATCGACTCCCGGCTCATCCGGATTCAACTGCTTGACATTTTTGACCTGATGGATACGTTTACTTTCTTGCAGCGATCTTTCCGGCAGTATTTTTCAAGGTATTTTTGTGGAGCCGGCTTACTGAGAAAGCTATGATATGATGAAACGATTACTTGTCTTTCAGCACATGCCCTGGGAAGGGCCGGGGCAACATTTGATCCGTTCGGCGGAAAAACTCAGGGTAGGGCTTGATATCGTAGAGGTCCGGCACCAGCCTATTCCTGACATCAGCTCATATGACGGGCTGATTGTGTTGGGAGGTGGTCCTAATGTGGACCAGGAGGAGGACTATCCCTTTTTAAAGACCGAAAAGGAGGCTATCCGCCGATCCCTTGAGGCAGACATGCCCTACTTGGGATTCTGTCTTGGTCATCAGCTTCTTGCGGATGCATTAGGTGCTGATGTTGGAGTAAATTTCTGCCGAAGCGTTGGATTTATTCAAGGCCAGGTCACTGATGAAGGTCACATACATCCTGTTTTTCAGGGCCTTCCAAAGGAACTTGCACTTTTCAAGTGGCACGGCCAGGCCGTAGTTCCTCCTGTACCTGAACATATCAAAGTCCTGGTTACCTCTTCTGAATGTGAGGTGGAAGCCATTTCAGTTGTTGGAAAGCCCTATATCCTCGGCCTGCAGTTTGACAGTCACGCCGCTTCAGCAGTTGACGCGAGAAAGTGGTTGGAAAGCGACAGGGAATGGTTATCTCAGCCCCCCGGCGTGGACGCTGAAGCCATACTGAAGGACGCTCAGACCCATGAAGCCCTCATGGGCGAGCAATTCGAGATCTTTTTTAGTAATTATATCCGGTTGATATTATGTTAACCGTTAAATATATTCAAAAGAGCCTTTTGTAAAATGGAAGCTGAACATTCTGCCTTAGCAAGAAAAATACAGGAATTGACCGTGCTTTACGAGATCAGCCAACTGCTGGTCTCCGTTCCTGATCCAAAAGAGGCCTTAGGCACTGTTTTGGACATCCTTCACTCAAAAATGGGGGTGAAGAGAGGCACCATAACTCTATTAGATCCTGTCACTCAAGAATTGGGCATTAAAGCAGCCCACGGGCTGACTGACCGGGAAAGGCAAAGGGGACAGTATCAAATCGGAGAAGGGATTACAGGAAAGGTAGTAGAAATCGGAGAGCCTGTCATTGTTCCGCATATAGGGAAGGAACCTCTATTTTTAAACCGCACCAAGGCCCGCGGGGATATCCAGAAGAGCAATATATCCTTTATTTGTGTACCCATCAAAATAGGTTCCTTTACTTATGGAACACTCAGTGCGGATCGACTCTTCAGCGAGGAGATTTCTTTTGAGGAAGACCTGAGACTACTGACAATTATTGCTTCAAATGTTGCCCAGGCCATAAAAATCAGCCGTATGATGGAGGAGGAAAAGGACCGCCTATGGCACGAAAACATTACATTACGGGAGCAGCTCAAAGAACGCTATAGCTTTTACAATATTGTGGGCAGGAGCAACAAGATGAAAGAGGTCTTTGAAATGATCGACAAGGTCTCTGCGAGCGATGCTTCCGTGCTTATCAGAGGAGAGAGCGGGACAGGCAAAGAGCTTGTGGCTAATGCCATCCACTACAACAGTTTGAGGGCAGAAGGACCGTTTATCAAGGTAAACTGTGCTGCTCTTCCGGAAACACTGATAGAAAGCGAGCTGTTCGGACATGAAAAGGGGGCTTTTACCGGGGCAACACAAAGAAGGATAGGCAAATTTGAGCGTGCCCATAGAGGCACTCTGTTTCTGGACGAGATCGGGACCCTTAATCTCGCTGCCCAGGCCAAGATCCTGAGAGTACTCCAGGAAAAAGAACTGGAACGGGTTGGAGGGGATGATACCATAAAAGTTGATGTACGAATTATCACCGCGACCAACAAGCCTCTGGAAAAGGCCCTTGAGAAAGGAAGCTTCAGGGAAGATCTTTATTATCGCCTAAACATATTTCCAATCTACCTGCCGCCTTTACGGGAGAGAAAAACGGATGTTCTCCTGTTGGCGGATTATTTCCTTGAGAAGTACAGGAAGAAATACAAAAAAGACGTAAAAAGGATCACCACTCCTGCCATTGATGTACTCATGCGCTATCACTGGCCTGGAAATGTGCGGGAACTGGAAAACTGCATAGAGCGGGCCATGCTTCTCTGTAATAATCATGTTGTCCACAGCTACAACTTGCCTCCGAGCCTTCAGACAGCCGAGACATCGGAGACAGTTCCTTCCGGCTCGTTATCATCTGCCATGGCCGTTTTCGAAAAGGAATATATTGCTGATGCATTAAAAAATACGCGCGGCAATATAGCAAAAGCAGCAAGGCTCCTTGACACATCTGAAAGGATTCTGGGCCTCAGGGTAAAGAAATACGGTATTCAGTCTAAGCAATTCCGTTAAGCTTGGAAATTGGGGGGAATCAAGCAGGCAATGGTCAGCCGCCGGTTGTTAGAATTATATTGGCCAGAAAGGCGAATGGAGATGAAAAAAATGAGTATTGGAGGCATAGACGATGAGAGACCATCGCGAATTCTCCAAAATGAAAGGACGTAAAAACCCTTTGTTACAATTGATCAAATGGTTCAGGTTCGATATGTGGTACTGCTTTTAAAACTTTTTCAAAAATTTATTAAACATTTGGTAAGCGTTTACAGGTTCAGGGTTGCTTTTATTTCGTCGGTCCTGCTCATAAGCCGGCAGTACTTGATGAAACCACGAAGATTTTACCCGACCGCGCCCTCGAACGTACGCATGTTCCGCACGCGCCGATTGCTCTCATTGTATTGCATTTTGCTACACGGAATAGTAAAATAACTTCAGCGGAATGTGAGATTTAAAAAAAGATTGGGGGGAGATATCATGGCTACCGCTGTGAGAATTTCGGAAAGGCTTGTCCATGAAGCCAGAAAATACAGTAGGATTGAGCAAAGATCCATAACTGGTCAGATCGAGTATTGGGCAAAAATTGGTAAATGCGTTCAGGAAAACCCGGATTTAACATATGGTCTGATAAAGGAAATATTGATTGGAATTGAAGAATTGGACCATGGAGAGAAGACGGAATATAAATTTGGTTAACAGCGTATGGC
>CBETWD010000209.1:0-4071 GCA_965539945.1 uncultured bacterium | reverse complement strand
GTACTTCAAGTGCCCGACAACAAAGCAGATGCGGTGCCCTGTGAACGCTTACCAATTTTCAAAGCAGTAGCTCACTTATTACTTTTCTATTAGGATGACTCCGAGGTCACTTGCAGTAATGAGAATGATGAGATTGTGCTTATGTCTTCAAATCAAGAACTGACCCTTCGAGGCCGCATTGAGCGGGTTACATATGCGTCGCCTGATACGGGATTTGCTGTCCTCAGGGTACATCCTGCCAGAGGAGCAAGGTTCACAGCCATAGGCCATGTGCCTGAGCTTTTGAATCAGGCCGGTCTGGAAGGCACGGAATTCCAGTTTTCCGGGGCTTGGACCGTCACCAAGTACGGCAGGCAGTTTGCCTTTTCGAGCTGTAATCTCATGGGAAGCGAACTGCTTTTCTTTTTGTCCAAGGTAGTGAAGGGACTGGGGGAGAAGCTCGCGCTACAGCTCTTGGAACGTTACGGCGAAGAGGAGCTGTTACATATCCTGGAACACCAGCCGGATGAACTTCTCAAGGTCAAGGGGATAAAGCAAAAGCGTCTCGCCCTTATAAAACACTCCTGGCACAAGCACAGGAATCTAAGGGCACTTTCAGAATATCTGACAGGACATGGCGGAAAGATAACACCCAATCTCTTAATAAGGATATACAATCACTTTGGCGATCATGCACTTGAGACAGTAAAGAGGGATCCTTATAGCTTAACTGAAGTCCGGGGCATAGGTTTTAAAACAGCAGACAGGATAGCCCTTGGACTAGGAATCAAGCCTGAGTCACCTGAAAGGATACGGGCGGCTGTCAGTCACGTACTTGTCGAGACCGCAGAGACCGAAGGCCATTCTTATCTTCCTGATGAGACCTTTCTCCAGGCAGTAAAAGAGGTACTTTCAACAGACGAAAAGGTTCCGGGTGAATCCCTTATAAGGGGGGTGCTGAAACCCATGATCCTTGACGGCACCTTAGTGCGGGATGACAAGAGAAAGACCGGTCTTGCCGCCTATTGCTATATGGAGGACTGGTTCAGGGAGTTCTCTGTTGCAAGATCTAAAGCGTGCAAAAGGCCGGTCATCCCTGTTGATGTGGTGAAGGAATTCCTTGATCATTATGAGGGTACTGTCGGTATTGAATTTGCCCCTGAACAGCGGGAGATAGTACTACGGGTCGCCACCGAACCCAGGATGGTCTTTGGCCTTGCCGGTTATGCCGGCACAGGAAAGACCACGGTCTGCCGGGTCGTGCTGGATCTTCTCTCAAGGCACTATGCCGACCGGGATGATATAGTCTGCTGCGCCTTTACCGGCATGGCCTCAGCAAGACTCAGAAAGGCAACCGGGTACAATGCCCTGACGATTCATAGCCTTCTCAAGTACAAAGGCGAAGGGAGATTCGAGCACGGGCCGGAAAATCCATTACCCCACAGGGTGGTTGTTCTGGATGAGGCGTCCATGGTGAGCCTGCCCCTTTTCTATCGCCTTGCCAAAGCACTGAAGCCCACGACTTTGTTGTTGATGGTGGGGGACCCGGCACAACTCCCTCCGATAGGAGCAGGGAACGTCTTTGGAGACATATTGGCCGCAGGGCTGATATCCGCAGTGCACCTTACCCGGATTTACCGCCAGAGTGAGGGCAGCGTGCTTACCCTTTTTGCCAACGAAATCCGTCAGGGGAAAATCCCTAAGGAAGTTGAGGCGCCGGGGTGGCGCGATTTTGCCTTTGAGAAGATAGAACGTCATAATATCTACGCACTGAAAAAAGACCGGACAGAAAAAGAGCTAAAACTCCTGAGAGAAGAAAATAATCAGGCCATCCTTGATCGTGTCCTTGAGCTTGCCAGGGAATATCATGGACGTCTCAGCCACCCTGTATGGGACTTTCAGGTGCTCACCCCGATGAGAATAGGTCAATTGGGTACAGAGATATTAAATACAAACCTTCAGGACATCCTTAATCATGGAAGCGGCGGTGTGACCAAGGCGGGCATAACAATAAGGGAAGGTGACAAGGTAGTCCATCTCCAGAACAGGGACATGCAGGTAATGACCTGGGCCAAGTTTATAAAACAGGGGAAAAAGTTCGAGTCTGAAGAGTTCAGGCGGGTCTTTAATGGGCACGTTGGCCTTATCTCAAAGATTGATCCTGAGACTGAGCAGTTTTATGTTGTCTATCCGGAAAGAATAGTTGTGGCATACTATTTTGACCATCTCGGGGATATAATCGAACTGGCCTATGCCCTTACAGTCCACAAGGCGCAGGGAAGCCAGTATCGTATTGTGGTTATTCCCCTTACTAATTCACACTTTATAATGCTCAACAACAAATGGTTCTATACAGCTATAACCAGGGCTGAAGAAAAAGTGTACCTGATCGGCCAGAGATATGCCCTGAGACGGGCCTGCACCAACATGGAGGGAGTTAAACGCCAGACCTGGCTGGGGCTGCTTGGAACGGAGAATGCGCTTGACCGTTTTCCTCCAAGCACGCATATTGACCAAGATGTATCAACGTGGTAGGAACTGATTTGCCATTCACGGAAGCGAATTGATCTTTATATTATTTAGCAAACCATTGCTGAAAACTCAGATCTTGTTTTAGGGCAAGGCGTTAATGGGAACAAGATACGGTGTTTTGCAGGTGGTTTCAGGGGCTGAGAGATGATTATAATTCTAAAAGCGGATACAAATGTTCAGGGACCTGAGTATGAAAAGATAAACACTTACCTAAAACAATTCCCTGACATCAATGTCAAGCTGGTGGAGCTTCAGGGCGAGACCAGAACTGTTAGAGAGGTCCACATCATCGGACCAACCCATAATGTCCCGGAGGAAGTTCTGACCAGTATGACAGGCGTCGAGCGGGTAATCAGGGTTTCCAATAAGTATCGCCAGATAGGCAGATACGACTTAAGACTCGTACCGGTAGGTTTTACATATCAAGGCATAAAATTTGATCAGGAAACCCTTCATATCTTTCCCGGACCGTGCGCTGTTGACACACTTGAACATGCGGAGGAGACCTTCAAATTCCTGCAAGGTCTGGGGATAGTAACGACCAGAATGGGTGCCTACAAGCCCCGGACCAGTCCCTATGATTTCCAGGGGCATGGAGCGAATTGTCTGCCCTGGCTTTTTGATCTGGCCGGCAAGTACGGGATCAAAATCATTGCCATGGAGGTCTTGCGAGAGCAGCACATTGACGAAATCAAAAAGGCCCTGGAGGCTGCAGGAAATCCCACCGGGGTCATGCTCCAGATCGGGACTCGGAATGCACAGAACTTCGAGCTGCTTAAGGCTGTTGGATCTCAAAACGAACTACCTGTGCTGTATAAGCGGGGCATGGGGCTCACTCTTGAAGAATCTCTGAATGCCTGTGAATATATTGCCAGTGGGGGCAATCGCCAGATAGTATTTTGCCTTAGAGGAGTCAAGTCACAGCTTGGCGCTCCTCACCGCAATATAGTGGACTTTATTCATGTGCCGGTAGTTCAGAGGCTGACTAGGCTCCCTGTGTGTATAGATCCCAGCCATTCTGTAGGATCAAAGGAGCACGGCCCGGACGGGTTGTTCGACATATTTAATGCGGCTGCACAGGGCGTCATAGCCGGTGCCAACATGATTCTTGTGGAATGTCATCCAGAACCGGAAACAGCTCTGTGTGACGGGCCACAATCGCTGACATTCCCTGAGCTCGAGCAATTTATAAATGATGTGTCTATTGTACGGGAGGCCTATGAAAAACGAGTAAATGTCTATTCCCAGGGCATGTTCAAGGAGATGACAAAGACATAGAATAGGAGTTTACAGGTTGCATTTATGCCATACGGGGTTGTTTTGAAAAATGAACATCGAACATCGAACGTTCAACATCGAATGCAAAAACAAACACCCAATGCCAAACATTCAACAGCTATTTCTGTTTCTTCATCTTTTCCCATTCAACATTCGATGTTGGATGTTGGACGTTCGATGTTTATCTTTTTTTAGTCCCTCCTGGGCAAAAACAATTTATCGCTTATAGGCCCGGTCCTGCGTTGCAGGTACGCTAAATTTTTTCTCCATCAACTCCTCTCT
>CBETWD010000208.1:0-4096 GCA_965539945.1 uncultured bacterium | reverse complement strand
TTAATAACACCAAGCCAACGTTTTACGCCGGCATTGCGAATAAGTTCCCTGACATAAATGTTGGTATCATGAAGAAAGATATAGGCGTTCTTCTTAGTGTGTTCCGGTACGGCCATGAAATCGTATTTCACATTCTTATAAGAGTGGTTCCCGTCCACAAAGGCGATATCGATACTGGGCAAGCCAAGGGCCTTAAAGCGCGGGAAAAACTCGCCGGCTGTAAGCTTATGGTGAGTAACGATCTCCTCGACCCCGAACAATCTGAAATGTTTTTTAACCTCTTCCGGTTTATCCCACATCCCCCGACCGCCGACTGTCTTTAAGGGGCCGCTTTTGAGTACGTCGTAGGAGGGATCAACAAAGCTGAGAATCCCTTTCCCATTGTCTTTGAGCCCTAGAGCGAGACAGACGACGCTAAAACCGAACCCGGAACCGATAACCATAACGTGTTTGGGCCGAACCGCCCGCACGGCGCCATAATAGAGAAAGCCGACTCTAATGAGGCCGTCTTACCGTCATAACGCCCCTGCTTAACTGCATGGAATACTCGTAGTGGTTGCCGTTTTCCCCGGAGCCCCTGCCGTAGTAATACCATTTCGGGAAATTAAAATCGGATGTGATGGACCGGGGCATGAGGAGTACTGCTTGCAGGAATGATTCCAGGTCAGGCACGTCATATATATTGACATCGAATCCCCACTGGTCCATTTGATCGAAAAATTGTCGTATGTCCGGAGTCAGCCAACTGATTGAAAAGCGATTGATGCCCCAGTCTGTAAACATGGTAAGTATCTCTTTAGCCTTCCTTGGTGCGCTCAGAATCAAAGGGGCCAGGAAACTGACCGGGCATTGCAACACGGCTGACGGGTGCGCGGAGGCCAGTCGCCGGAAGCCGCTTTCCTGGAGTCGCTCCACGTTGGCATTGAACCACAAACAAGATTCGTCAAGGCCGTGAGCGTCAACAGTGGTGAGGACCTGATCCACCAGCGTCCCGCCATCCTTCAAATCAAGCTTAACTCCCTTCCCTGTTTTATGTAAACGCGACAAAAGATAGTCAAGTGTAAGCCTGTCTTCGTCTTCTTGCAAAGGCGTATTTTCTGAAAAGTCATGACGGAGAATCAGATCATTGCTAACAGGGTCCATACGTATGTCAAACTCTCCCCAATGTATATCTGATGCCAGAAATTGACGCAGATTGGCTTTATCATTTACGCCGTGCCAGACAAATTGAATACGTTCCGGCAACGACTTTTCAGGGATCAGCTCAGTCAGGTCGTATACCTTGCCTCGTATGGTACGCCGCGGCATTTTAGTGCGTTTTGACTCAAAAATAGTGTCGGCATGGAGCAGGAGGATTTCCTGCTGCGGGTCGATCTTTGAGACGGCCCTCAAGTTATCAGGTTCGTTGTCCACCATTGCAAAGATGCGATAGCCTTCCTTCTGGAAATGCAGCACTCCCCCGACCTTGGCGTTTTCGACCTCCTCGTCCCAGCCGGCAGGGTTCATATGCAGCAAATCATCTGTGAAGCCGACCCGGTAGTCTTTGCCCAATTTGTTAAGGGAGTGCAGGGTATCGGCCCGGAGTGCTTCAGGTCGTCCGGTGTTCAAGCCAACGTATGTGCCGGGCTGTATCTGGAACCACCGGATCACTTCGAGGACCCCGCGAAATGCGTTGTGGGATTCAATGATGGCAGCAGAAGTCCAGCGGTGTTTCAGATACCAGGATAGGACCTCTTCCTGTTCCTCCGGCCGGAGTGGCAACCGGGCCAAAAGACTATCTACGGTATTCTCGTGGACGGTAATGTCCGAAATTCCAAGGTTTCGGAAGAAACCGTTCCCATGATTTCGATCATAGGCCTGCAGGACGTAAAGAATCATACTCCGCATATCAAGGATGGTCCCGTCTATATCAAATAGAATCATCAACCTGTTCTGCGGATAACGACCTCGGGTCTTTTCATAATATGAGGCAAGTTCTGCCATCCAGTTTTTCATTGCCATCATTTCTGTAAGTCATTAACCGAGGAGGGCAAGGCCAATCACAGTTACAAATTATGGGTCTTGATCATCCGTTTGGGCCACTAAATCGTCAGGTATCTATTCAAAATCCCCCTTTGGGAAGGGAAGGTTAAGAGGGATTTTTTTGATTAATGGCCCAGACGATGATCAAGAGTAAATTATGCATGCCCTTTGTTAAGACATTGTTACATTGTCGTAAGATTTTCGTGAATTTTATAGATCGATCCAACCGTTTGGAGAGATATCCGGTCGCATTCCTATGAGGTAATAGAAATCTAACATAAGCTTAACGAAGCTGTAACACTCGTGTGGTCAAATTACTTAAATTACAAGGACACAATACTGAAATATTGCCCAGCGAGGGGATTGAGATAGGCTCGACGCGGGTTAATGGATTGTGGAGGAATGGTGCCAGAGGGAAGAATATTAATTGTTGAGGATGACAGAGACCTGGCTCATTTGCTGGAATACAATCTGACAAAGAAAGGATACACTACCATGGCGGCCTCAGATGGCCTGACCGCCTGGCGAATGATCGAAGAGGAAAAGCCCGATCTGATTCTCCTTGATCTAATGCTTCCCGATCTGAACGGATGGGAAATCTGCAGGATCGTCCGCAGCCACAAGCATGAAGAAATCTCAGAGACCCCCGTTATTATGCTTACGGCCCTGAGCGCCCCTGAAAACAAACTTAAAGGGCTGGAGCTTGGTGCGGATGATTATATCCCCAAGCCCTTTACAATCAAAGAGGTGTTGCTGAAGGTGGCCAGGCTGGTCCGGAAAAAGAGGACTTATCAAGAACTAAACACACGGGTCCAGGAACTCGAATCAAGGGAGAATCAGCAGGCTGATTTCCAAAACATTCTTTTTCATGAGCTTAGGAATCAATTAATGGTTATCAGCGGTTTTTCCTCAAAGATGGCAGAAAAGGACCGTGTATTCTCCTCAGCCAAATACCAGTCTTATGCCGGTATAGTCAAAAAGAGTTCTGATTTCCTGGGTTCTCTGGCAGAGGAGATTCTTCTTTTTTCCAAGCTGGAGACCGAAAATTATGCATTGCCGCCGGAGGAGGTCTGTCTGGAGGAAACAGTCCGGGAAATTTTCTCGGTTTTTTCCCACCATGCAAAGGAAAAGGGTATTTCTATAGAATTTGAAAGAACAGGAGTAATCCCCAGCATGAGACTGAACCTGGCAGGGCTAAAAGTTTGTCTTTCCTGCCTTATTGAGAACGCCCTCAAGTATAGTCCTGAAAAGAAATGTGTAAGAGTAAACCTGCTGTGCCAAGGAGAAAGGACCGTTGTACTGGAAGTCAAAGATGATGGCCCGGGCATCCCGGACAAGGAGAAGGGGAAGGTTTTTAACAAGTTTTACCGTGGAGACAATATTAAAGAAAAGACCAAAGGGTCCGGTCTCGGTCTATATATTGCCAAGAGTATAGTTGAGGCAATGGGAGGCAGCATCAGGGTGGAAAGCAGAAATGGAGCGGGGAGTTGTTTTAGAATGGAATTCAAGCATTCGCCTGAAATCCAGGATAATAACCTGCATTAACGGTTGGACCACTTTCCTTCTCATCTACAATTTTTAAACTTAACGAAAATTTAACATTAGCTTAATCGGACTGTAACATTAGTGTCCGATATTATATCTGTATAGATATGGATAAAGAGATAGGACATACAATAGACTCTTAACAAGTGAGGACCAAGATGAGCTACTACGTACATAACGTCCCGGGTAGGTTGAGGGTAAAGACACCGATGGTAAAGAGAAACAGGACCTCGGCAAAGCACGTTGAAGGATTAATGAAGCAATTGACGGGTGTAAAGTCAACGGCTGTCAGCACTGCCACTGGAAGCATTGTAGTCTACCATTGTCCCAAAACTATTAGCTGTGATGCTATTCTGAACACCCTTGAAAATGAGGGATTTTTTGACAGATCAAAGGTCATCTCGCACGACCGGTACATTCATGAATCGGCTTCAAAGGCGGGACAGATGGTTGGAAAGTTTCTGTTTAAAAGCGTTGTAGAAAACGCCCTAAAAACTGCCGGACTATCCTTTGTAGCGGCCCTGATCTA
>CBETWD010000207.1:0-4131 GCA_965539945.1 uncultured bacterium | reverse complement strand
ATTTTATTTCGTGCTTTCAATCTTTCGTGTTTTCGTTATTGTGTTTCAGAATTTTCTCCTGGAAAAACACGAATTTTAGAACTAAGGCCCTAATAAAGTCGACTGCTTTTGGCAATGCCGTGATGGAAGAATATATAAAGGTCGCTGCCATTGAAAACGGGATTGAAGCCCAGCTGTTGGGATCTATACTAACTGAGCGGGATATCCCACATCGGATGAGATCGTATTATGACACAGCATACGATGGTCTTTTCCAGGTTCAGAAAGGGTGGGGTTTTGTCTATGCCCCGGAATATTTCAAAGAAGAGATAAGGGAGATAATCTCCGACTTGAGAAACTATCAGGCTTCTATCGAAGACTCTCCAGAATCTGTTTGATCTCGATAAATCGAAGGAAGCCCGTCTCCGTCATGAGACCAAGTTTCTACTGAAACTATGGCAAATTTGTGGCTTCAAAAAAAATTGCGAGAAAAAATGAATAACCTCAAAAGCTCAGAGGTAGTTCGGATCAGGGCCCACATGGCTGGGACCGTGGTGGACATAAATCCCTCACTCAGGCCCGGCATGCACGTGGGGGAAGGTGAGGAACTTCTGACACTGGAGAGGATGAAGCTTTTCTGTACGGTTTCTGCTCCGTGCACAGGTGTGGTAACTGCTGTGATGGCAGGGTTTGGCAGCAGAGTTCTGGAAGGGGAAATATTGCTTGAGATGGAGGCTCAGGGGCGCTGAAGTCCGGGCAGTCCTGCCATTGGTTTCAGGATGCCCTTGTCGCCATCCAATTCATAGTATTGGCCCATTAACAGTGGATAATTGTCAGGTATATGACCTACGGGAAGATCAGTGATTATGGGGACCCCGAGGGAGCTGAGCCGGTCCTGCAACAGTGTCTGTAATAGCTTTTTAGGTTTTCCGGCTTCCTGGAGCCGGCCCACAGCAATTCCCGCCAACCTGGATAACCTTCCTGTAAGTAGAAGTTGCGTCAGCATCCGGTCAAG
This sequence comes from uncultured bacterium, assembly GCA_965539945.1. Taxonomy (GTDB): domain Bacteria; phylum Desulfobacterota; class Dissulfuribacteria; order Dissulfuribacterales; family UBA3076; genus UBA3076. The sequence continues at coordinate 3,137 of CBETWD010000207.1, read as the reverse complement.
GCGATAAAGAGCCTCATTGTGATCCTCAATCAAGAGGATTGCTCCATCCCACTTAGGCTCATAAGTTGTACCGATAAGATGGGTAATACACGTCAGATTTCCTCCAATGAGCGGGCCTTTTGCCTTGCCGGGGCTAAGGGTAGTGCCGGAAAGACTGGGGAACTCTCCTTGATCAAGGCATACCCACAGGGCTTTTCTTGCGGGTTCTGTTGTGATCGGCAGGGTCGAGATCATAGGGCCATGTATTGACAGATTACCTTTTTGGAAAAGGGCTGAGTGGAGGAAGCTTACATCACTGAAACCTATCAGTACCGGGGCATTATATCCGATTCGGTCCCATGACACCATGCTTAGCCAACGCAAGGATCCGTATCCCCCTCTTAAACACCATACAATGTCTATGGATGTGTCCAAGAGAAGACTTGTAAATCTGTCGGCCTGAAGCTGGTCTTTCCCTGCAAGATAGGGTAGAAAAGGCATATCCTCGGTCTGATCAAAAAATGTATCATTTATAATCTCGAGCCACTGGATTTTTTCTTCGATTATTTTTAGACCTGCATCCAGCTTTTCTGATTCCAGCGGACTGGAGGGAGCAAAAAGGGCTACACGACGGGGTCTGGTATGGACTGATAAGTAGGACATTTTCTTGACTTTGCTTTAGTAATTATTAATTTTACTTTACTCTTAATCCACAGATTTCGCAGATTACCCCAGTACCATCTCCCGGAGCTACGGGGTAGGCATAGATTACTCTAATCATAAGGATGATGCGAAATCTATAGGATTTAATTCCCCACAGCCAAAATTTTTCTCAATTAACGCCTTTGGTTGTATATGAGCGGCATGTTTGAAAATATATAGTACAATATTTTTGAATTATAGAATATATAATTATACTGCAAAAAAATATACAGTGAGATGGTAAAAATATGGGTAAAAAGAAAGATTATTACAAGTTACTTGGTGCTTCAAAGAACGCCTCTCCTGAAGAGATCAAGAAGGCATTTCGAAAAATGGCACTCAAGTATCATCCAGACAAAAATAAAGGGGATAAAACTGCTGAAGAGCGCTTCAAAGAGGTTAACGAAGCCTACGCAGTGCTGAGTGATCCTGAAAAACGACGTCAGTATGATACCTTTGGTTCCACAGAATTCCATCGCAGATTTACACAGGAGGATATCTTCCGGAATTTTGATTTTTCTAATATTTTTCAGGATCTCGGAGGTGGCGGAGTCTTTTTCGGCGGACGAGGTGGTGCTGAAGTCTCTTTTGATGAAATTTTGGGGCAGGCCTTTGGTGGCAGGAGTGGCGGCTTTGGTGGTCGTTCATGTAAACGAGATTTTCAGTATTCACAACCAATCGGACAGGACGTGGTTTTAGAGCTGGCCCTTTCCCCGAAGGAGATCCTTAAAGGTTCACATAAGTTAATATCTATTCAGACCGGCGGTAATCCTGAGCGAATCTCCGTGCATATACCAAAAGGCATTAGTTCCGGGAAGAAAATCCGGGTAGCAGGCAAGGGGGCACAGGGACCCGGAGGCAGAGGAGACCTCTACCTGCTTATCAGTCTCAAGCTGGATCCCGATTTTCGTTTATTAAACGGTTCAGATGTGGAAGTAGACAAAGTTGTGAAATTTACTGATGCCTGCCTTGGTACAGAAGCGGAGGTCCCGACTGTGGAAGGGGGGAAAGTGAGGCTAAAGATTCCTGCAGGTTCACGGTGTGGGCAGAAGTTGCGTCTGAGGGGGAAGGGTCTCCCGACTGCTTCTGGTGGCAGAGGAGACGAATATGTTCGAATAATGATTGAGGTGCCGGCCAAGCTTACATCGAAACAGGAGAAAGTGATATCAGAGTTGAAAAAGCAAGATCTTTAGCAATTATTAAGCAATAGGCTGGGGGAAGGGCATTTGCCCTCCCCCCCTTTTTTTTGCTATTTGTAGTATTCTTCTGGTGTGTTGTTAACTATGTATTTGACCGCCTCATATATGCAGTTCCTGATAGCTTTCTCCATGGGGGTTTTGGCATAGGCACCCAGTCCTCCACCAAGAGGCGTAGACCCTATGATGCCACCCAGGAGCCCGCCGGCGGATATGGCGCGGCTGCTACCTTCGACCCTGGTTGCTGCAAGTACTTCCGATGTCTCAACATCTACAATCCTTATGTCCATTGCCATGGAGGTCTTACTCATGGCACCGGCAACACCGCCAACGACTGGGCCGAACAGGCCTCCTATTCCTCCCTTTACTCCGGAAGTACCAGGCTCCCATCCGGTGATAGCGCCCACAACCATTATGTCAGATTCCTTGATTTTCCCCTTGCGCGTCTTTTTTTCCTTGGTAAAGCCCTGTTCACGCAATCGCATCTCATCTGCCATGGCCCCGAACTCCTGCCGTTCCAGTACTCTGAAGCACTTGGTCTGTACGAGGCTCGTTACCATCATGTCACGGAGACCTGTCATTACCCCTGCCTCACGACTGACAGTTATTGTGTTGCCAAGACCGCGGATTGTAGTGGATCTTCCCCCGCCAACACGCCAGTCAAAACGGGCCACGGATATCTGTGCCTTTCCCGGGCAGGAGAAGGACTGTTGGGCCATGGTTGTGTCTGTTGTGGCTTTGGGCTGGACCATGGACTCACATCCGCTGAGCATTATAACGCCACCAATGATCATTATGGCTGTCATCAGATAAAAATGGTGCTTGTGCATATATTTCTCCTTTCCCTGTAAATTAAGTTGAGCGATTAGCTTTAAAAAATCGTAACCGTTCACGGGTTCAGGGTTCACCGTTCAGGGTTACCTTTTCCCGTTGACCTTGCGAGATAGGTCTCGGGCCAAGTGCCATGCCCCAATATCCTCAAATTTAGGGGGGATATGACATATGCTCTCCTCGTTTTTTTCTCTCATGTCTTCTCTATTCAGAACTTACGAATCAACGGTTCAAATTTTTGGTAAACCACAAACATCCTAACCCTTGAACCGTGAACCTTTGAACCCGTGAACGGTTACAAAAAATCAAGGCTAATCGCTCAATTTAGGTATAAATTAATAGCGTACCTTCTTCAAAAAAAATCGTAACCGTTTACGGGATTACAACGCCCGTTTTACCGCAACCCACCGAACTGTAAGCGTTTACAGG
>CBETWD010000206.1:0-4164 GCA_965539945.1 uncultured bacterium | reverse complement strand
CGCCGGCGTCAACAATGCCGTGGGTTGCTGTGGGGCTGGCCAGAAATATAAAAACGACAATAAGGAGAATTTTCAGGCTGGTCAGCAAGGCGCCCAGGGAAAAATGATGGAGGTTAAAGAGTGCAAAGGCGGTCATGGCCAAAAAGGAGCCCAGGGTGTCGAGTTTGCCCGCCGGGTGGAGCCGGGAATAGAAATCAGGAAAACGCAGAATCCCCACTGCCCCCCCCGTAAGGAAAAACAGCCCGGAGAACAATAGCACGCATACGATGATATTCATGATATCCATTCTTCAAGACCTCCCCGGTCCCTCGTGAACCCCAGTCACAGGCATTGGCATGCCGCCTGTCCTTGCTACGAAAATCCGTAAATAAATTTTACCGGTACAGCGCTTCATCGTACAATCCTTTACGTTTTTGAAAGTATCTTGAAGCCGCAAGCACTGCGAGAAAGTTCAGCATGGCATAGGCCAGGGCAATATCTACAAACATATCCATCCGATGGTAGAGAAAACCGATCATAATAAGTAATACGACAGTCTTGCTCCCGATTGCATTGACGCCAATCATCCGGTCAAGGACTGTTGGCCCAATCACGGCCCGGACTAAGGAAAGGACCATCAGAAAGGCCAGATAAAGACTCGAGTACATAAATATGCTATCCATCACTCCTCCCCAAATACCCTGGCAATCCTTGCCTCCATCTCGCCAGGCAAGGGCTCACCAGACGCCTTGTCAATGGCATGAACCTTAAAATTACCATCGGGTGATACATTGACTGTAATAGTGCCGGGAGTGAGGGTGATCGAATTGGCAAAGGTGACCAGAGCCAAATCGCCTTCCAGCTTGCTTTGGAATTTGATGATTTCGGGGTCGATCAGGTCCATCATCCTTGGATGGAAGACAAGATATGTAACATGAAGGTTTGCTTTGAAGATTTCCTTCATCAGCCACAAGAGATACGGGACCCATCGGACCAACAGAATTAAAAGACCTCTCATGGAAGGACGCAACAGGTCGGCCGAAAGGTAAGCCACGATTGCGCAGGAGATAACCCCGAGGCTGAGATGAAAGGGATCAAACTTGCCTGAAAGGACGACCCAGACGCCGAACATGATAAAGAATGTGACCACATAATAGCCAAAATTCTTTCGGCGTCCTGAACCTTGATCCGAGTTTTCTACTTTGCTGGTATTGTGCTTGCTTCCCAGCCCTTCTTCCTCTTGTTTGCCCAACAGACGCCCCCTTTTAATCGGTTTTGCAATTTCGGGAAACACACGACTGTCAATTTAATCTTAGCAATAGATGTGCCAGTCCCTCATTTTTTGCAGTAATGTCATTTAACATACTGATTTTACAACTTTTACTCTAATTTGTTTTGAGGCGGAAACAGATTTGGCAGTGTTGGAAAGTGGCAAAATAATGCCGCATAAATAAGGAAATGATTATTTAGGCATTTTTTTGCCAATTATTTATTTAGGCACAAATTGGGTGAAGTATCCAAAATGCATTAAGAATAGCAGAGCTGATTCCGCTCAAAATGCTCCAGATGCAAGATGCCGAAATCAGCTCAAGGCTCAAAGCTCAAGGCTCAAAGGGCTATCGTAGCTTTCAGCTTCGGACTTTCACCTCTTATGCAACGCAGCAGATGGGGTATTTTCAGCGGAATCAGACCTAAGGGCCGGGGAAAAAATAAATTGGTAGAATTTGCGCCCAGATTTGCCATAGATTTAGTCGATCTGATTGAACAAAACCGCAGGCATAGCAGTGTTATGTTGAGGATTTTGCGATTGAGGATCGATTAAAGATGTGGTGAAGATGGGATGCGAAAATGCCAAGTTATTTTTTTCCCGGCCCTAAGAGAGCGGAAGTCGCACGGTGAAGTTGGTACCGACTCCAATCTTGCTGTCAAGAGTGATGGTTCCGCCCAACTTCTTTACTATATTCTGGCTGATTGAGAGGCCAAGGCCTGTACCCTTGCCCGGAGCTTTGGTGGAGAAAAACAGTTGAAAGATCTTTTTTTGGTTTTCCTCCGTGATCCCGGTACCATTGTCTTCAAAACTTATCTCCACATCCGAGTTTATTGAAAGGGTCTTTATCCGGATATACCCTTTGTCTTCCCCCTTACTTCGGATAGCATGAATGGCATTGGTAATGAAATTTACAAAGACCTGCTCCAACAACTTTGGATCAGATTTCATAAGTAAGGGACCTGACATGAACTGAGTATCGATTTCTATGGATGTGTGTTTGAGTTCGGGTTTAAGAAAACTGATGCTGTCTCTGAGCACGTCGTGGATATCAAATTCGATTAATGCCGGGGTTGAACCACGGGCAAAGTCCAATAATTCATGTGTTATACTGCGACAGCGCTTGGTCTGGTGGCTGATCTCTTTGGCGGCTTTTTCCAGTTCTTCCCGGTCCTCGGGATTTAGGCCCTTAGCGTCGCTGATTACCACGCCGGCCCATCCTGAGGCTTCGCCGATAATCGCCAGGGGATTATTGATTTCGTGGGCGACCCCGGCTGCTATCCTCCCTATTTCCGCCAGTCTGTCGATTCGGACCAGGTCTTCCTGGATCTTTTTCCACAGGGTAATGTCCCTGCAGACACCGACCATGCCCACACTTTGGCCTTCTCTGTTTGTCAGGTTTATAAGGGAAACATTGAAATAAACCGTGCCTCCCTCCTTGTGTCGAAAGGGGATGTCCAACTGCGCTGTTGGGCCATCCTGCCCGGAGGAAATAAAAAACTCCTCAAATGATACAGGGTCTTCAGCCAAATCCTTTATGTACGTACCTATTAATTCCATAAAGGAGTAACCCAGCACCTTTTCACCGCCCTTGCTGAAGGAAATCAGCATTCCGCCAGCTTCCGTAGCAAAGATCATATCCTCAGAATTCTGCAGAATACACTGAAGATAGCCCCTGGTCTGATGTAACTCTATCTTATAACCGGCCAGTTCTTGCCTGGCCTTTTTCAGCTCGGTCTCCAGAGAGTTAGTCGAATCCATAGATTTTGCGCAACTCGGCAATGGCATTTTTCATCCCACGTGCCCCCATCCCATGGTGGTGAAGTTCTTCCAGTTGCTCTTGGAATTTTGCTTCCTGTAACTTCATTTTTTTCTCGTACGCTTCTTTAATGACTGCCACAAGATTATCATAGTCAACAGGCTTGAGCAAATACTGAAAGGCGTCCTCATGCCCACTCTCCAAAGCGCTTTCTATGGAACCATGGCCGGTCAATATGATGCATTGCAGGAATGGTTGGATCTCTCTCAGCCTTTTTTGCGTCTCCACCCCGTCTATCCCCGGCATCTTCAAGTCGACAACCGCCACATCAAAATGCTCTTGTTTTGCTACCTCGATAGCCTCCTCGCCGGAAAAAGTGGCCTTTACTGTATGGCCCTGTCTAAGAAGGCGCTTGGATAGGTATTCGAGCAAAGTCGCCTCATCGTCTACCAGTAAAACTCGAATAACTCGAATAGTTGATCGTTCATTCATATATCGCTCCTTAAAATCAGTTGCAAGTCCTAATTACATCCGGGTCAAAACATATATCTATTCGAAAACCTTAACCAAAAAAATTTTTAGTATTTTCTCAGGGCATTGTCAAGGGAATTCCAAGGGCCGACGCCCCCATTTGCGCGCAGATTACAGGATAGACATTAATGTCCTCATGGATGCTGGCTAGCCATATTGATGCGTTTTTCATGTTCTACTTTTCTATCATAGGCCTTGTTGATTTTTGCGATCAGGTCTTCAGTATTGCAGGGTTTGCTCAAATAACCATAGGCACCAAGCTTCATTCCTTCTATGCCCGATTCCCGGGACGCATGGCCGGTTAGCATGATCACCTCGGTAAGTGGCTTTATCTTCTTGATTTCCCCCAGGGTCTCGATCCCGTCCATACCAGGCATAAGCACATCCAGTATGACTACGTCGAAATCGTGGTCTATCATCATTTCAAGGGCGTTTTCACCACTTAAGCAAGTTGTTACATCATACTGATAGCTTATCAAACGCCTTGAGAGAAATTCCAAGAACATTTCTTCATCATCAACTAGTAATACCCTGGGTTTCATCCTTAGTCCTACGTTCGAAAATTGTTACTACTTGTCAGGCTTATAACTTGGCCTGGCTTTCTTTTCCCGTCCTCCGAAACTCAATA
>CBETWD010000205.1:0-4169 GCA_965539945.1 uncultured bacterium | reverse complement strand
TATCAAATTGCTGATATTCTTTTCGTGTTTTCGGTATTTCGTGTTTTCGTGATAATTCTTTTCTTTTTCGTGTGTTGCACAATCTGACTTGTAACCGCACAGGTCCAAAATTATTAGGTTAACGGCATTCTTCATTCACCAGTTTACACTTTTTTCGAAAAAGCGTATATCGTCGAATTGAATGCCGATGTCGAAACTGGAAATTTGAAATTAGGTAACGCATTTACATCTTTGTATTTTTCCCAATTTCAAATTTCGAGTTTCAAATTTCACTGCCAAAATACAAGAGCAACAAAGTATAAACTACTTTTGACTTGTCGTGAAGGATGCCCATTATACTATTAAATCACGAAGGACAAATAATTCTGATAAGGCAGAATTGAAAGAGCTACCGGGCAAAGGCACAGGGATCAATTTTTGAAAAAATGGGATTTTCCATCTCAAGCCTTTGTAATCTGCATGCCGTGAGCTCAGGCCTGTCACCACCATTCCTGTAAAGGTTTGCCAGTATCCAGAACCGTTCCAGATCTTCAAAAAAGAATTCCTTCATGCGGTCTACAAAATGACCGTTAGAGATTACAAAAGGAATATCGCTGTTCATGGACTGGAGCACTTCTCTTGCTGCCTGGCTGACTATCCGTTTTGCAAGTTGGTCATCTTGTCTGTTGGCTTTGAGATCAGAGGCCATGGCTCCCAGCTCTCTGATGGCCTCGTGGGAGTGTTTGTACATCCACGATACAGAGCCGTATATCCATCTGTCAAAAGTCCCCTTGTCGCCCCAGGATGAGGGAGTGATGAATACCTCCTGATTTCTGGGATAACGGGCCAGGTAAGCACTGGGGGTGATCAGCTCTGTCTCATTCTGATTGTAGTAGAGTTTTTTTAGCAAATAATAGAGAAAGTCCGTACCCTCGTACCAGTGATGGCCAAATAGCTCTGCGTCGTACATGGCCACTACCAAAGGTTTTTTCCAGAACCAGTTTTTTATGTACTGGAAGCGGAAATTCCTGGACTCAACGAAGTGCTGAGCGTGCTTGGCTGCCTTTTCAAGGGCCCATGCCCTGACATAAGGCTCTTTGTAATCGCTTCTTCGGCTGGTAATCCGATTGTACTTCAAGGGGCCGCCTCTGATATGAAATTCCAGATAGTCAGGATCACCGGGATAACCTTCTTCACCGCTCCAAACCTGTCTTCCTGTCTCAGGATCTCTGGCAAAGGCAGCGACATTGCTCCCTTTGAGATATACCGGTGCGTGGGTGCCAAAAGCAGCAGGGGAGTCTGCATGCAAGACTGCATGGGTTTCAGTAAAAAAGTAATGAAGGCCGGCCTCTTCCAGGAAATTTTCTATACCCGGCACATAAGCACATTCAGGCAACCATATGCCCATGGGATCCCTGCCGAAAACGTCTCTGTAATCAAGGACCGCGGTCTGTATCTGTCCTCTGACAGATTCAGGAAATGCTGTAAAGAAAGGTAGAAAGGCATGGGTAGCTCCACAGGTGGAGATCTCGATGTAGCCCTCGTCCTGTAATTTTTTTAATGCCTTGGTAAGGTCCCCATTGTATCTCATGAAGCAGTCTCTTACTTCCAGGAAACGGTTGAGATGCATCCAAGCGGTCTCATGATAACGATGGGCCTCTCGCCCTGTCCGGTCCACTTCCGCCCTGGCAAGGCTTATGTGGGCCTCCATGTATTTCAGGAACTCTTCCTGGAGTAAGGGACATCTCATCATATTTGTAAGTGTCGGTGAGATATCCATTGAAATGCGGAAATCCACCCCTTCTGACTTCAAACGTTCAAAGGTCAGAATCAGGGGGACGTATGTCTCTCGAATTGCCTCGTGGAACCACTCTTCAGGAAAGCCCATGGGCTGCCATATGCCTGACATGCCGTATACTACTCTCCGCCTGAAGTATGGCAGATGCGCGTGCAAATGGAGAAGCTCAAGTCCTGTTGAGTGCTTAGCTGACCCAAGGACAGACTTAAGTTCATGTTGGGTGGGATGTTCAATTCTTAAGTCAACTTCTTTGTATGATACCGGATTACCTCCCGGGGATACCCTGATTGTCTGTACCGGGTTTGACACATCAGTGAGGGACTCAATCTTCCCTTGATCTGAGATGGCAACAAGCTGTACCCTGTAAACTTTGTCCGGCGCGGCTGGAAGGTACCAGTTGTCCGAAAAACCCAGATGTACCTCCACGTCCGTGTGATGATGCAGGCCTCCTGCCCAATCATGAAATACCCTGATATACGTGCGTAGTTTTCCGGGGTCGCCCCCTGAAAGGACATCAAGACGTTTTGCCAACACTTCCCTGTCAAGGTGCCAGTAAGTGAAAATTCGTCCTTCATCAATGGGCAATAAAACGATTTGATCCGGCTTTGCAAGAACGCCGGCTATATTGGATGTGATAACAGCAGGGCTCAGATCCTTCTCGCCTTCTTTTTTTGGTCTTATTATCAGGGCAGCCTGATAGGCGCTTCCATCCTGGATGTCTGAAAACAGCCAGTTTGTGCTTTGGAATATAGGATGAGGTTCGAGTTGGTTGAGCTGTATGCAGATATCTACGTCCTTCCAATCCAGACCCTTGGGAGCCAGCAAATCTTTTTTCACCCTCTTCCAGCATTCATCAGGCATGTTCCACCACGCCCTAAGCTGTATAGTGTCTCCTTCCCATATCTCCCGTTTTAGTTCCATAAAGGGAAAAGAAGGACCTCTCTCAAAATCCAGAAAAGCCAATTCCCGGACGACCTCCGGCAGTTTGAAAACGAGCCTGAACAAGGTCTTAAGAATTTGGTGATTTGGTGAGAGAATTTGGTGATTTGGTGATTTGGTGATTTGGTGATTGGGTGAAGGGGTTTTTTCTATGTCCGTTTTAGGTGCTATTATCAGAGAAACCTCTTTTAAGGCCCCAAGGACTGTGGTGTGGTTGGAGAGGCCTGTATGGATACATTCCTGTTCTTTAAGGCCTGTAGACGGCTCCGGCCATCTAATTACGTAGAGGAAAATATCTATATCCTTTTCCCAGTCAAGCCCTGACGATATCTCTACCTCTCGTTGTACGTGCTCCCAGTCAATATCCATCCATTTCAGGTGATGACGCCTCTCGTTTTCCGAGATCAGGACTACCTTGGGCGTGTAATGAAAAGATGTGGAAAGGTGCAACTGATAGCGCTTTTTCTTAATAAGCCTGAGTTGGATCGGGCCATCAGTGTCAAGATGAAACTCAGTGGAGAGGAGGTGTGAGACCTTCTTTTCCAGGATTGGTAATTCTTTTGTCTTCTTTCTGACCTCTATGAACAGGTCTTCTTCGGCTGTATTCACCTGTTTTGAAAGTTCCTCATTCCATATCACCCGAATGAGGTTTCCGGCAACTTCCACGGTCACATTCGATGTTGAAAAGGTCTTGCAGAATATGCTGGAGGTAAAAAGAGGTTCTAATTGTAAAGCAGCCACGGCAGCTCCTTATGGATATAGTAATCGTTCAAAGGTTCAGGGTTCACCCATGGAAGGTCTCCATGGCCATGAATCCGGAGGCGGAGTTGAGAAGCTAAGCCCTTCCCTTCGGACAGGATGTAATAACTCTAATTTATAGGCATGAAGACCAATAGAAGCATCAGGCAATGGGGCTTCGGCACCGTATTTGATGTCACCAAGCAGGGGACATCCCATGTCAGCGCACTGTACCCTCAGTTGATGCGGGCGCCCGGTTTCCGGTTTGAGTTCAAGTAAATAGACGCCCTCCTTGGCCTCAAGCAACGCCCAGGAAGTCTGAGCAAATTTTCCTCCGGTTTCTGTAGGGCCGGGAGATATTACCCTTACGATGTTTTTAGCATTGTTTTTTTTGATTATGTGTTCAAGCACCCCGTGCTCAGATGGGGGCTTTTTTTCAGTCAAGGCCAGGTAAGTCTTGGACATCCTATGTGTCCTGAGCTGGTCGGAAAGCCGGGAAGCTGCCTTTGATGTAACGGCAAAGCAGACTACCCCTGAGACAGGACGGTCAAGTCTATGAACTACTCCGAGAAAGACATTGCCAGGCTTGCTCCTGGTCTTTTTCAGATACATCTTGCCCCAGTCCAGCAGTGACATGTCTTTACTGGAATCAGGGACGGTCGGAACACATGCAGGTTTTGAAAGTGCCAGGAGGTGATTGTCCTCGTACAAGACC
>CBETWD010000204.1:0-4213 GCA_965539945.1 uncultured bacterium | reverse complement strand
ACGCTTACAGTTCGGTGGATTGCGGTAGAACGGGCGTTGTAATCCCGTAAACGGTTACCTGATGGTTTGCTTTTAGGAACTTGCTTTGCGATTGCACCGCAGTATTTCATTTTCCGTTACGATAATATCCATTCTCTGGTCATGGGTTTTTAGGGGAATTTTTGGAAGGAGCTGAAGGCTGAAGGCAAGTCCTATACGAAGGGCTTGAGGGGTCTCTATAGATAAAAAACGGTCAAAGTATCCTCCTCCGTAACCATATCGGCCGCATTGGCGGTCAAATACACTGCCGGGAACCACTACCATGTCTATTTGGGATGGTCGTATTAATGAGGCCACCTTTACATCCGGCTCCAGTATTCCATAGGCTCCGGGCCTGAGGTCTTTTCCCCAATCCCTCAAAAGATAAGTTTCCAACCGCCTGTCAATGACATCTGTCTTAGGGACAGCTACTTCAAATCCGCTATTGAGCCTCTCTATGATGAGTTGATGTGTATCTGCTTCGCTCCTGAAAGAAACATAGATAAGTGGCATCCTGCTGGTCTGATATTCCTCAAGTCCTCTGAGGTTGTCAGTAATTTTTTTGCTCAGATAGCTCAGGGTAGAGAAGGAAAGACGATCCCGTTTGGATAGGATTTGGCTACGATAATAAGAAGAATCAGGAAAGGACATGTATTTAAAAAACGAGATTGATTAAGGGGATTGATAATAAATACGAATACAGGAGGATTCTCGCACACAGGAATTTTGCCAGACAGGCTTGCAGCTCCTGTCTCTCAGCACAACGTTTCTGCCTGAGGAGAGAAATTTTATAGATCTTGCTAATAGACAAAGGCATCCATCTCTGCCGAAGAATTTTGATCCCACCACTTTCACGTGTTCTCCATCATTGAGTTTAAGTGCAATTCGCCTGACAAACCATCGTGGAGCAACAATGACCCTGAAAATTCGGGATCCGGACTGAAGAGTAAAGCACTGGAGTTTCATATATGGCCTTGCCGCACACTGTTTGATAGTTCCTCTGATTACTATCTCTGTATTTTCGTCATAACCAATACTTATGGCATGAGCAGAGTTGGCATTGGTCAACAATAAAATGGCAAACAAGAAAAAAAGGGAAGAATAAGCAGCTTTTGGCTCAACTACCTTATGGACATTCATGGCTACTTACCGTGCCTTTGGTCGACTTTAGGGAAACGCTTGCAATATTCTTGTCTCCTGAAATTATACAAGAAAACATATGCAGATTGCGTACCTTTTGGATAATTATATGTTATTAAATTATTTTACTGAAAATATCAAAATTTTTTATCATTTTGAAAAATTTTAATCCGGATCGCAACAAACACAACATGCAATAATTGCAGATTTATGCAATAATTGCATCCACAAAGTGCAATAATTGCACTAATTTTTTTGGTGTTTCTGGGCATTCAGCAATTTTTAATTCGAGAGCCTCTTGGGAATAACCGTTTTTTCCTATTTAAATCCGGGAAGCCCGGAACTTGTGAGAAGGCTGTGGTTTGGAGCACCTCTTAGAAGTCTCCGGGGAAGAATGTGACAACATAAGAAAAAGGCCTCCTTGAAAAATTCCAAGAAGGCCTTCGGGGAGAGGAGGGTTGGGAAGAATAAGAAGCTTTTACTATTTTATTGTTGAGCCGCCTTTGCGATTTTTTTAATTGTTATTCGTGTATGTTTATGTGTATTATAAGCAAACATCGTGCCATCTATTTTAGAAAACCATATTCCTTTAGTTTGTACTGAAGTGTTCTAATTGAAATACCTAATATTTTCGCAGCTTTACGTCTATGTCCATCTGTTTCCCTGATGGTTGCCTCAATGGCTTCTTTTTCTAGGTCGCGTATACTGCGAAGCCGTTTAGTGGTTGACTCAGGCGTAACCTCGACAAGTGAGGCTGTTAACGGAGGCAGTGTCAGCCTGGAGTCCCGGCTTAAAATAATGGCTCGTTCAATGACATTATGTAGTTCCCGCACATTACCGGGCCATTCGTAGGATTTTATCTGCTTTAAGGTGTCATCTGATATTTCTGAGACTTTTTTCCCCACCCGCGTAGATATCGACCGGACAAGGTAGTTGGTCAGCACCTGTATCGCCTCAAGGCGTTTTCTCAAGGGGGGAAGGGTGATCGGAAAAACATTCAGACGATAGTAAAGGTCTTCCCTGAAGCGTTTTTCACGTATCCCCGCCATCAAGTCCTGGTTGGTGGCGGCAATTATTCTCGTGCTGGTATTGAGGGTGGTAGTGCCTCCCACCCTTTCAAATGTCCTTTCCTGGAGTATCCGCAAGAACTTTGCTTGAGCAGACAGGGGCATTTCCCCTATCTCGTCCAGAAAGATGGTCCCATTATGGGCAAGTTCAAATTTTCCCCTCTTGGCCTTGATCGCTCCGGTAAACGCCCCTTTTTCGTGTCCGAAGAGTTCGGACTCAATAAGCGTTTCAGGTATTGCAGCGCAATTAAGCTCTACAAACGGACCTTTTCTCTCGCTCAAATGATGAATAGCTTTGGCTACAAGGCTCTTTCCAGTACCGCTTTCTCCTTGAAGTAATACTGTGGCATCTGTCTTGGCCACATGCTGTATTTCACTCCACACCTCCTCCATGCCGGCAAAAATGACATCGGTAGGCGGAAGGCCTTCTGTAAGTTGATTTCTCCATAGAGTATCTACCGCCATGAGGGTCTGGCGCTCCACCACTCTTGCTACCGCCATCCGCAATTCATCCGGATCTTTGAGGGGCTTTATAAGATAGTCTAAAGCCCCTTCTTTCATAGCCTCCACAGCATTTTCCACAGTCGCATAAGCTGTAAGTATTATAAAATCGATTTCCGGCCTTTCTGATCGCACCTTTTTCAAGAGGTCGAGGCCGCTGATATCAGGCATTTTGAGGTCTGTGATTACAAGGTTGGGAGAAAAATCGCTAATTGTGCCAAGGGCTTTGATGCCGCTGTCGGCTGGCTTTACTTGATAGCCAGCCTGAGTAAGGATTCGGCCCAGGAGAGCTGTCAAGGGTCTTTCGTCGTCTACTACCAGAATGCGAAAATTATTAGGTTCCATAGGCATTTTTTTGTTTCTAATCTAATTATTTAAGCTTATTCTAGCAAGGAATTATGGATTGTCTTTTTCTTATAAATCCCATATCCGGGGCCCATGCGGGAAAAAAAATTGCTGCTGAACTAGAACGTGCCCTGCATGTCCGGGGTCTCAGCAAGCATATTGTCTTCACTGATCCTGAACATCTGGAGACTCAGGTAATATCCTTGGCTCCAGGCAGTGACCTGATTGTGGTTGCAGGAGGTGATGGCACTGTATCAGCGGTTGCACGCATACTTGGCACCCTTGATAGGCCCCCACCGCTTGCCATCCTGCCACTTGGCACAGGAAACGATCTGGCCAGAAGCCTGGGCTGGTGGAAAGTATGGAATCAGGGTGGCCTTGATCATTTCCGGTCGGGGATTAGCGCCGGAAAGGTTAAAGCAATGGATCTCTGGTCCTGCGGAGAGGATTCCAGATTTATAGGATATGCAGGTTTTGGCCTGGACGCAAGGATAGTGGCGTCTGTTTCACAAATACGCATGAAACGTTTTTGTCATAATCTTGGAAAAAGATGGAATCAGTTTCTTTATGTTGCTCTTGGCCTGAAACATATTCTTTCGATTAAGCTCAAGTTTGGTGCGACCGAGATGGATGTCTGTTTTTTTGATAAAAAGGGGAATATGAATCAAATCAGGCTAAGGGACCATGATACTTTGATCCTTTCTAATATCGAATATTATGCAGGGGGCGGATCTCTTTCATCCGCGTCTTGCTGGAGCGACGGGAAATTAGAAGCCTATGTCATTCCCACTGTCAGGGCATATCTCGGGCTGCTATTGAGAGGTCGCATTACTTTTCTTTCAAGTCCTAGAGTCACCTATCAGGCCTGTTCCGTAGAAATTATCGGGAAACAGGATCTTCCTGTACAGCTTGATGGTGAATGGGCACAAGAATGTACGGCAAGAGATACTGTTAAAGTACAACATGTGAGGGCCTTACCTGTACTCGTCCCTCCTGCCGACTTTGCTGTAAAAGAAAGTGTCGGCAGCCGCTGGTCCAAGAGCCCTATCCTAAAAAGAGATACTTCATCAATACTGCCGGATCCTGCTACTACAGGTAATTAGTGTCTGAACGGAAAAGCGGTTCAGACACAATTTTGAATT
>CBETWD010000203.1:0-4261 GCA_965539945.1 uncultured bacterium | reverse complement strand
GAGTTCGATTTGCGATCCGCGAAGGTGGCCGAACAGTCGGGGCCGGCGTGGTAACTAAAATCACGGAGTAGTTATATTCACCAATTAGCGTAGAATTGAGGAATGAGGGATGATGATCCCAACCCAGAGAATAAGGATTCGTCTCAAGGCGTACGATCACAAGCAGCTTGATCAGTCTGTAGGTGAAATCGTAGATACGGCAAAACGGACCGGAGCGCGTCTTGGCGGGCCAATCCCGTTACCTACTTCGATTAGACGCTATACTGTTTTGCGTTCTCCCCATGTAGACAAGAAGTCAAGGGAGCAGTTTGAGATCCGTACCCACAGGAGACTTGTAGATATCCTGGAGCCCACACAACAGACAATAGATGCCTTGATGAAGTTAGAGTTGTCTGCTGGGGTGGATGTTGAAATTAAGCTATAGGAATACGGCAATGTCGAATTTAAAAGGCATGATGGGCCGCAAGGTGGGAATGACCCAAGTCTTTTCCGAGGACGGTCAGGTCGTCCCGGTTACGGTGCTGGAGGTTGGTCCCTGTACCGTGCTTCAAAAGAAGACAGTGAAGAGAGAGGGCTATAATGCCTTGCAATTCGGGTTTTCTCCAAAGCCTTTAAGCAGGCTGAAGCTTCCGGAACAGGGCCATGTGAAAAAAGCAGGGTTGTCCCATGGTTTTCGCTATATTAGGGAGATATCAGTAGAGGATCCTGATGCCTTTGATGTGGGCCAGGTCCTTACATTGAAAGATCTGGAGATCAGTCAGCTAGTGAATATAGCAGGAGTGAGCAAGGGTCGCGGTTTCACCGGCACGATAAAACGTTACGGATTTTCTAAAGGTCCTATGGGTCATGGATCCAATCATCATAGAGCCGTCGGCTCTGTAGGACAAAGTGCTACTCCATCCAGGGTCATTAAGGGCAAAAAGATGCCTGGCCGTATGGGAGGTAATCGTGTTACGGTAAAAAATTCGATGGTTATTGACGTACGACCTGATGAAAACCTGTTGCTGGTTAAGGGAGGTGTGCCGGGTCCCATCAATCAACTTGTATGTGTGGGATTAAAATAGAGGAGACCTGGCAATTCATGATGACCCTGACAGTTTATAACGCACAGAAAGAGAAGGTCGGTGAGCTTACGGTAAGCAATACCATTTTTGGCGTGACACCGAAGGAAGGCGTACTTCACGAAGTGGTCAAGTGGCAGCTGGCCGGAAAACGGGCAGGCACTGCATGCGTCAAGACGCGAAGTGAAGTCAGTGGAAGTGGCAAGAAACCCTACCGTCAGAAAGGGACCGGCCGGGCCCGTGCAGGCAGCAACAAGTCGCCTTTGTGGAAACGAGGAGGTTCGGTATTTGGTCCGAAACCAAGGGATTACAGCTACAGCTTGCCTAAAAAGGTCCGCCGTCTGGCGCTGAGAATGGCGTTGAGCACAAAGATCGAGGGCGATCGCCTTTTAGTTTTGAGGGATTTTGGCCTGGAGCAAATAAAAACCAAGGACATGAAAGGTCTGCTTGACCGTTTTGATATAAAGAAGGCCGTAATAGTGACCGATACTCCGGATCAGACTCTGGAACTATCCTCACGGAATATTCCCAATGTTAAGATTCTGCCTTTGAAAGGCATTAATGTGTATGATTTATTGAAATACGAATATGTGATAATCAAGGAACCTGCCGTTGGAGTGATCGAGGAGAGACTGAAGCCATGAAGGAACTGTATTCGGTGATAAAGGCTCCGCTGATTACCGAGAAGGCCACTTTACAGAAAGAGATGGCAAATCAGTTAGTCTTCAAGGTGGATCAAAAGGCAAATAAAATTGAAATTAAAACTGCGGTGGAAAAGATCTTTAAAGTGAAAGTGCTGTCTGTTCAGACTATCAAGGTCAAAGGGAAGCCCAAAAGAGTCGGCCGGTTTACAGGTAAGCGCTCCGGTATTAAAAAGGCCATTGTAAGGCTATATCCTGGGGAAAGTATTGAGTTTTTTGAGGGTGTATAATGCCAATTAAAAAATACAAGCCAACATCTCCGGCCAGACGCGGCATGACTGTATTGGTAGACCGTGAAATCAGTGATAAGGCCCCGGAGAAATCATTGGTTGAGCCCCTTAAGCGCAGTGGCGGGAGAAACGTCTACGGGAGGATTACTGCCAGACATAGAGGCGGCGGACACAGACGTAAATACAGGACAATAGATTTTCGGAGACATAAACTCGGTGTGCCGGCAAAAGTGGCTGCTATCGAGTATGATCCCAACAGGTCTTCCCGGATCGCTCTCCTGAATTATCTTGACGGGGAAAAGAGATATATTCTGGCTCCTTTGGGACTCAAAGTCGGCGAATTCATTGTTTCTGATGACGTAGCGGACGTACACCCTGGGAATTGCATGCCCTTAAAGAATATTCCCTTGGGTACTCAGGTCCATAACGTGGAGTTGCGTCCGGGTAAGGGAGGACAGATAGTAAGGAGTGCCGGTGGTTCAGCTCAGGTAATGGCCAAGGAAGGCAAATACGTACAATTGCGCCTTCCAAGTGGAGAAGTAAGAATGTTTCTTAATACCTGCAGGGCTACTGTTGGTCAGGTAGGAAATCTCGATCATGAAAATGTTAAACTGGGTAAGGCCGGCAGGAGCCGGTGGCTTGGGAGACGTCCGAGTGTGCGTGGAGTAGCCATGAATCCCGTTGACCATCCCATGGGTGGTGGCGAAGGGAAGTCTTCCGGTGGCAGACATCCTTGCAGTCCATGGGGAATGCCGGCAAAGGGATATCGCACAAGAAAAAAGAACAAGCCCAGTGATGCCTTCATAGTACGAAACAGGCATAAAGAGAAGTAGTCTTTGGAGAATTCAGGAATTGCGAATTCAGGAATTGAAGGTATTCTATTGATTTTAATCCCTCAATCCCTCAATTGTCCTTTAATTTATAAGAAATAGGAGAAAATAGGTGCCAAGGTCGGTAAAGAAAGGTCCTTTTGTTGATGATCACCTGATGAAAAAAGTGATTAAGGCCATTGAGACTAAAGACAGGCGTGTCATCAAGACCTGGTCTAGACGATCCATGGTTGTGCCGGACATGGTGGGGCTCACCTTTGCAGTGCACAATGGCAGGAAATTTATTCCGGTATTTATTACTGAAAATATGGTCGGGCACAAACTTGGTGAATTTTCGCCAACCCGTACATATTACGGTCACGTTGCTGATAAAAAATCCAGGATTCGGAAAACGTAAGAGAGGGCATTGCACTAATGGAAGCCAGGGCAGTTGCCAAATACTTAAGAATTTCTCCGCAAAAGACTCGACTGGTTGCCGATGTGGTTCGTGGCAAGTCTGTGGGAGAGGCATTGCAGATTCTCAGTTACATGCCCAAAAAAGGCGCAAGGATGATTAAAAAGGTGCTTGAATCGGCTTTGGCCAATGCGGATCAAAATCCAAATATCGATGTGGATATTCTGTACATTAAAAAAATTATGGTGGATCAAGGCCCTCAACTGAAAAGATTTCATCCCAGGGCAATGGGCAGGGCCTACAGAATACAACATCGTTTTTCCCACATAACGATAGTATTGGATGAAGGATAAACTAATATGAATGGGAAAGTTAGGAGGATACCTTGGGTCAGAAAGTAAACCCAATCGGCCTCAGGCTACAAATAACGCGTACATGGGACTCGCGTTGGTTTTCGGAGAAGGAATATTCAGCCCTGATTCTTGAGGACTATAAGATCAGAAAGTTCATTAAGAATCGGGTCAAGCATGCAGGAATATCCAAAATTGAGATAGAAAGGGCTGCACAGAGATTACGCATCCGCATATTCACCGCACGTCCCGGAATAATTATCGGTAAAAAAGGTGTGGAAATTGAGAGCCTGAAGCGGTCTTTGGAAAAGATAGTCAAACGGCGGGCAATGATTGACATCACAGAGGTCCGAAGACCGGAAATAGATGCACAACTGGTAGCTGAAAATGTTGCGGGTCAGCTTGTACGGCGCATTTCCTTCCGGAGAGCCATGAAGAGGGCTATCAGTATGGCACGCAAGTTTGGCGCGCAGGGTATAAGGATTGCGAGTGCCGGCCGTTTGGGTGGCGCTGAAATGTGCCGCACTGAGTGGTATCTGGATGGCAGGGTCCCGCTACACACCCTTCGGGCCGATATTGATTACGGCGTGGCTGAGGCAATGACCACATATGGGGTAATTGGTATCAAGGTATGGGTGTTCAAGGGAGAAGTCCTGCCTGACAAAGAATCAGAAGTTGCGGCAATGGAAATATAG
>CBETWD010000202.1:0-4266 GCA_965539945.1 uncultured bacterium | reverse complement strand
ATGCTGATTCGTGAGCTTCGAGAGAGACATGGTCTATCTCAAGCAAGGATAGCCCATCTGCTGGGATGTAATCAAAGCTGGGTAGCCAGGCGTCTGGCCCTCATTGATGTCCTCTCGGATGAAATCCTGGATCTGGTCCGCAAGGGGCATATTTCCACCTGGGCGGCTGCCAGGGTCTTGGCACCTATGGCGCGCGCCATACCCGACCATGCCCACATCTTAGCCGAGCGATTGGCCAAAGATCCCATCTCTACCCGGGATTTGACTGAGTTCTATCGTTACTATCAGGAGTCCAATCGTAAAAAGCGAGAGAGGATGATTCAGGATCCGGGTCTTTTTATCAAGGCATTACGTGCCACTCGGGAAAAAGATCAAGCAGAGGTACTCAAAGGGGGTCCAGAGGGCAAATGCCTCAAAGATTTACAAATCGTCAGGCACATTCTTTCTCGCCTGCGTAGACAGGTACCTACTGTTATTTATCCAGGCCAGGGCAATCTGGACCGCCGTGTGCTGTTGACCTCCTTTGAAGAAACCCAAAAGGGCTTTATTGGTTTAGAACAGGACATCAGGAGGCTTCATGATCTCTCACGACATGAAACAGGCAATTCTGACATTGCATCAAAAGAAGAGCAAGATCAGGGAGATTTCTCGGATTCTCAAGATTTCCAGGAATACGGTCCGTCGTGTATTGCGGGGGCAAGCCAATCAGAAGCCCTTGACAACCTCCAAGTACCAGGAGGCCACTGCTCACATCAAGGAGGTCTTCCAGCTTTGCCGGGGCAATGTAGTCCGGGTCCAGGAGGTCCTTAAGGAACGTAATGATATTGACATATCTTATAGCACACTGACCAGGCTGGTCAGGGAAATGGACATCAGAGAAAACAAGAGGAAGCGCAGGGCCGGCACCTATAACTTTGATCCGGGTGTGGAGATGCAGCACGACACATCGCCCCACAGGGTTGTTGTGGGAGGACGCAAAGTTACAGCCCAGTGCACCTCTTTAGTCCTTTCTTATAGTCGCCGTCTTTTCATTCAATACTATCCGAGATTCACCCGGTTTGAGGCCAGGGTCTTTTTGAATGAGGCCTTTGGGTTTATGGGAGGGGCCTGTACCCGGTGCATTATAGATAACACAAGTGTGATAGTGGCGTGTGGCAGCGGTCCTGATGCTGAGATAGCTCCTGATATGAAAGTATTCAGCAATATGTTTGGAATGGATTTTGTCCCTCATCACATCGGAGATGCTGACAGAAAGGCTAAAGTGGAAAGGAATTTTTCTTTTATAGAGGGGAACTTTCTTGCCGGCCGGACCTTTTCCGATTGGCATGATTTTAACAGACAGGCCAGGAAATGGTGCGAGGATGTAGCCAACCACAAACCCAAGCGCTCTCTTGGTATGAGTCCTGATGAGGCGTTCCTGATGGAGAAGGCCTATCTTACTCCTTTGTCTGTCTATGTTCCTCCAGTGTATCAGGCTGGTACCAGGATTGTTGATGTGGAAAGCTATGTGTCCCTGGACGCCAACAAGTACTCTGTGCCGGAAAGGCTTATAGGCAAGGAAGTGGAGGTTCAAAAGCACTGGGATCTTGTAGTAGTCTACTTTGGGCATAAGAAGGTTGCAGAGCATAAAAGGCCCATAGGACAGAAAAACAGGAGGGTAACAGATCCAAGACACCTTCAACAAATAGTCAGGCGATTGGCTCATAGAGGACCTTCAAGAGAAGAGAAGCAGTTAAAAGGAATTCACGAGGACCTTGACCTATATATAGCTGAGCTGAAGAAACGCTCCAAAGGCAGGGGGATAAGGCAATTCCGCAGGCTCATTGAGATGAAGCGCTCATATCCACAGGAGTCATTTTTACCGGTCATCAGCCGGGCCTTGCGCTATGGGCTCTATGATCTTAACCGGCTGGAGCAGATGATCCTCTTTCATCTGGCCGGAGATTTTTTTGGTATAGATGAGTGATCATGAGAGAGAAGATCCAGGAATTCCTTGATTCTTTGCGGTTTAAGGGAATAGCTCAGATCCTTGATCAGGAATTGGACCGTGCGGAAAGAGAAGGAATAGCAGTATCTGAGGTACTTTATCGGTTGTTGCTGAAGGAGATCCAATACAGGAAAGAAAGGAGTCAGGAATATCGGCTGAGGCAGGCCAAAATCCCGTGGGATTGGACCATGGAGACCTTTCCCTTTGACAGGCAGCCAAGTATTAACAGGGCGCAGATTCATGAACTGGCCGGATTGTCGTTCATGGACAGGACAGACAATGTTATCTTTATAGGTCCGCCAGGGACAGGAAAGACCGGATTGGCCATAGGTCTGCTCCGCAAGGCCCTTGTCTCAGGATATAGGAGTCGTTTCTATAATGCCCAAGACCTCCTGGATGAGATCTATGCCTCTATGGCAGACCGCACAACACCGAAGCTGCTCGGCTTGCTTGCCCGATATGATCTATTACTCATTGATGAGCTGGGATATTTGACCTTGAAGCCAGAACAGGCAAACGCTTTTTTCAAGCTCATGGATAGACGATACGGTCGAAAATCCACTATTATCACCACAAATTTAGACTATCCGGAATGGTATGATCTCTTTCAGCGCAAATCCCTGCTGGACGCCCTCCTGGATCGCCTCAGACATCACTGCATTACCATCCGTATTGATGGACCCTCACTGCGAGTCTCTGAACCCCCGTTCAAGACCAACTCCGAAGACTGAGCCTTCCTGGTACCATCCCTGATCTTCATCGGCTTTCTCAATTCCCCGAGTTCCACCAAGCGCCCCACCTCCTCTGTCACTGGAAATCCTCCCTCCTATTACACCAGTGCATAGAAACAGCTGTGCATGAAATGGGTTAATTTAAATAAGCACAAATGGGTCAGTTATGATGAGCGTTGAAGACCTGCGGGGTAAACCTACAGGGTTTTGGACGACCTGTTACTTAAAACTACCACCTCGGCCATAAGATTCGACCGAGGGGACTGCCTGATTCATCTGGCAAGGGAATTACTACTGATTTTGATTTCAGATTCTACACAAAGACGAGACCTGTGGTTCGACCTTCTTAATCTTCAGATGAAAGGCTTAAAAGATGACCACCAAAGGCTTCGTAAATATCGCGCCGGTGGCCGACGGCCCAAACAATGATGTTTTTTTTCTGAGTGTCGGCCTTAAAAATAATCCGATACCTTAGAAATTTATAAGACCAGAAGCCGCTTAATTCAGCTTGAAGTTCTTTGCCAAGATAAGGATTTTTGGCAAGCTCCTTCAGGGCAGCTTTCGCGGCTTTTTTTACTTCAGGACTGAACTTTTTTGAGGCCCTGTTTGCAAAAGGCGTGATTTTGACTTGATAGGTCATTAAAACGCCTCGTCAAGATCAATTAACCGGCCTGCTTTCACATCTTTAGCTGAACCTTTAAGCTGTTTCATCATTTCAGGATCGGATAGAATATCAATAGTCTCTAAAAAGCCTTCAAACTTCTTCATGGACAGCATAACAGCTTCAGGCACCCCATTTTTTGTGATTGCTATGGTGTCGTTTGTATCGTGCAACTGTCTCACCATATCCAAAAGTTTAGCCTTTGCCTGAGTAATCGGAATAAAAGTTTCAATTGTCTGCATGGTCATAACTCCTTTTTAGTTTTTCTTGCTGGTTACTATAATGACCACTCTAACAATTTGCAAGAATAATAGTTAAAATAATGACCATTTTTTAACTTTCCCAGGCTTGATAGACCTGGCTGCTAAGGGACCGCTTTTTGTCGGGGGCAATCGTAAAGGCTTAGCGACGTTTTTTTCGCATTTACTATTACCTCCCCTATTTGCATTCATGCGACTTCAACTCCAAAAAAATACAAAGTATCCTTTCTGTAGGGTAGCTTTTGTCAGGGCTGCGTTTCGGCCGTTATTCGGTCGACTGAGTTCAGCTTTGACCGGCCCGATACTCACCAAAAGTTTTAACTACTTGGTCAGGTGTGGCTACGGCAAATCTATGCAAAACAAAGAATTGGATTGGTTTTTTTGAGTTGCATTGGAAATTTTAAGTAAAATAAACGCCAAAATTAATTTTATTAAATCAGATCCACCTTTTGGTTTTTCAAGACCAAGGCAAGTGTCTAAAAGAAAAAATTCTTAAAAGAAAATATTCGATTGTATCCCTTCTCTCACCTCCCCCTGGGGAGGCGTGATTTCCGCAAATTGTAGGTTTTGTTCCGTCTTTTTTGTCCTGTTTTAAAGGTCCGAAGCGATAAACCCAAAAGGACTTTT
>CBETWD010000201.1:0-4268 GCA_965539945.1 uncultured bacterium | reverse complement strand
TGACGGAAGGCGCTTGCCGGGAGTTGTCTGCCGCGTAGCGGCTTCGTCCAACAAATCGCTCAACCCGACCTGCGAGCACGCGCGTTTTCTTGAGGTAGATTCAAGCACTTACACCGTTCAAAGTTGGTTGCATAATCCACGGCGGGCGGGTTAGCTCGGTCTCTATGATTTGCCTTGAAAACACTTTTTGAATCAGTCGCCCCGGAGGAATGCGTAGCACATTCCACAGGGTAGGCAGACACACAGACGTTTTTGGCAGATCGCACCAAGTCTGTGTTCGTCTGTGTGTGTCGAGCGAGTATAGCGAGCGGGTGGCTAATTTTCATGCTCTGGCGTGACGAAATGCCCTGTCAGGACAGTTTAAACTGGATTAACAGAAATGAGCAAACTCAAAATCGGTGCGGTCTTATTTGCACTAACGACTTTGGTGATTATGTTCGTTGTGCTCAAGCAAGGTTGGATTGTCAAGATACTCGCGAAGCGATTTCCCGAGGTATTGTATTTTGTTGAAACTCAAGAGCCTGCTGTAGCTCTGACAATTGACGATGGACCGGATCCTGTTGCAACTTCTGAGATACTGGATGTGCTCAGGCAGCACGACGCACGTGCAACTTTTTTCTTGATCACGGATCATATGCCCGGAAATGAAGAGATCCTTGTTTGTATGGTGAAAGAGGGTCATGAACTTGGAAACCACTTAACGGCTGATCAGCCGAGCATCAGGCTTGCGCCCTCTGAATTTGAGAAACAATTGCTGGCAGCACACGAAACACTCTCAAGGTATTCAGATGTTGTCTGGTTTCGTCCGGGGGGTGGCTGGTACAATACAGCAATGCTATCGATTCTAAAAAAGCACGGCTATAGGTGTGCCCTTGGTTCTGTCTATCCCTTTGATGCCAAAATAGGTTTTTCAGGGTTTGCTGCGCGCTATGTTCTGTGGAATGTTCGGCCAGGCTCAATTATTGTTTTACATGATCATGGAGCGCGTGGTAAGCGCACGGTTTCAGCCCTTGCCACTATTCTGCCGGAGCTCAATCGCCGTGGCTTCCGTGTAGTCCCCCTGTCGGAACTGGTGGCTTCACACCCAACGGACGAGTGATAAAAGATTTTTTGAAAAAGAAAAATTTTGCGCGCGCAAAGACGCAAAGTTTTTTCAGCAATTTCCAGCATGAATCGTAACTTCTCAATAAGTCTGGGTACCAGTCACCGGATTCCCGCCTTCGCGGAAATGACGATTGGGTGAGGTTCTTAAAAAAAATGTAAACCGATAAACGAAGAATGCCAAGATGTGATATGACTGTCTATATGAGACGAAGAGATTTTTTGAAAGGATTTGCCGGTTTATTTGTGTCAATTTTTTCTAATGCATTTTTTTTCGTAGGATATGCCAGGGCCCGAAAGGTAAGTGGAAATATTCAGGAAAGCAAGCGTATGAAACTACCAAAGCCGAAAACTCACGGGGAAGTTTCTTTGGAAACCGCCATCAAGCGCCGCAGGACCATCAGGTCTTTCACTTCTGAGCCTCTTTCATTGGAACAATGCTCACAACTTTTCTGGGCGGCCCAGGGTATCACGGAGGACAGGGGTTTTAAGAGGGCTGCCCCTTCAGGCGGAGCCCTGTATCCCATGGATATTTATGCCGTTGTCGGGGAGAATTGTGTAAAAGGACTAGAAGCTGGAGCCTATCATTACGACCCGAAGGGTCATGCTGTTTCGCTTGTATCTAAAGGAGATCTGAGAAATAAAGTGGCTGGCGCGGCCCTGTCCCAGATATGGATGGCCACTGCCCCTTTAAATATTCTGATTACTGCGGAATATGACCGGATCACCAGGAAATACGGCAATAGGGGTGTAAGATACGCCATTATTGAGGCCGGTCATATAGGGCAAAACATCTTGCTCCAGTCGGAAGCAATGGGTTTAGGGGCTGGCGTGGTCGGGGCCTTCAACGATGAAAAAGTAAAACAGGTTATCAATATTCCCCCGAACCATGAACCACTTCTGATATTGCCTGTGGGCTATAAGACCGAGGGATTATAGGATGGTCTATTCTCCGGGAATTGTACCGTTTATTCAATTTCAGAATATCCCCCTGGGTATCTGGACAATGTAGCCTTCTTCGCCTTCCAGTACCTTCACGTGTAGCTTGGGAAGATCTTTCTCGGCCGGGCCTGACAGGTATTTACCATCCCAGGTAAAACGACTCTGATGACAGGGACAGAGAAATTCTTTGTCTGCCTCTTGATAATTGACAATACAGCCCAAATGGGTGCAAGTGCGGGATACGGCCAGAGGCCCCTGATCGGTTTCGAAAAAGGCAAATTGAGGCTCAAGTAAAAATTCTCCGGGCTTCAGTTTGCGTCTCAATCGGACTTCTATGGGCGGACGAAATCGTTTCTTTGTCACAAAGGCATAAACAGGATAGATGAGCCCCAGACCACAGGCCCAAAAGCCTGCTTTTTTCAGAAATTCACGACGTGTCATTTGCGATTACACCGCAAAAAGTCCTGAAATATGATTCCGCTCAAAATGCCCAAGATGTACACCTTTATAGATAATGTTGAATGCTGAATGCTGAATTGTGGAAGAAGATTTAAAAGACATATACCTTAATTCAAAATTCACCATTCAAAATTCACCATTTATTGTACGTCTGGGGTATTTTCAGCAAAATCATTTGCGGAATATGAAAAATATCAAAGTAAGGACTATGCTCAGCAGTATAGAAGTGGCCAAGGGAAAATAAAGGGTGAAGTTGTCTCGCCTGACTATAAAATCTCCCGGCAGCTTGCCAAGAAGCGGAATCTTTGGGCCTAACATCAGAAACAGCCCTATTACTATAAATAATATCCCTAAGATCAGCAGCAGTTTACCGAACTCAGGCAGAGGATTCATTATTGGTTTACCTCTTTGTAAGGGTTCAAAGGTTCATGTTAAAAGACGAACATCGATGTTCATTTTTTTCCATTCGATCTTTCTTCCGTTGACTTTGCGAGAATTCTTTTCTGTAATCTCTTTGCCCTCTTGCTGTAGCGCTCTTCCTCACTGTAGATACAGCCGCAATATGGTTGCCTGTAGATCCCGAGATCCTTTGAGATCTCTATACCCTCTACCCAGCCATTACGAAAGTCCTGGTAATAGAATTCTATTCCATAAGCAGAAGCAAGCTCTTTCCCAATATCACGGATAAGATCATGTCTCTGGTAACGGCTGTAAAGGAGGGTCGTGCAGAAGGCGGGCAGGCCAAGTTCCGCGGTCTTTTTGGCAGTAGCTTCCAGACGAATGCGATAACACACTGGACAGCGTTCATCCGGGTCCTGCCTTGTCCCAATTTTATTTAGCCAGTCTCTAAGCCCATATCCGGATTGATCCCAAAGCACCGGGAATTTGAACTTTTCTGAAGCTATTTCCAGGGCCTCGACCCTGCGTTCATACTCCCTGAAGGGGTGGATATTGGGATTGTAGAAATAGACAAGGGCCTTAATTCCCTCTTTTTGGAGCTCTTTGACCGGGTACAGGGTGCATGGCCCGCAGCAGGTATGAAGGAGAATTTCCATAGGAACAAATAATAGAACTAAGTGATGACAGGGTCAATACATGCTTGCAGGGAGCACACTTAGCATTTCACATGGAATGCACCAAGAGCGGAAACATTAAAACAAATGTCAGGTTGAGGCCAACTGGAACTACCTGACACAATTGATCAATATGGTCAATTGTAGATTCATGCCAAACTGATCAAAGATGGCTGTCTGCAGCTTGTTTAGCTTGATTCTTACCTATTTTTTCACTATTTATATTTCGTAAGCGTTCAAAGGTTCAAATGTTCAGAGGTTAGGGTCCAGGGTTTACCGAAAATCTGAGCAGTTGTTTCGTGAGTTTTGAACGGTCTTGCACCGAAGTCTAGAATGAGCTTTCCTGGCGTTGGATCAAGCTGAGTTTCAGGACGTTGATCATGCTGGACGTACCCGCGGTGCCATTCGTGGTTTCATCAAATACTTGCTGGCTCTACAAGCAAGGCCAACGAAAGAAAAGTAACCCTGAACCCCTGAACGGTTACGATAAATACAGGCAAGGTAGATTATTGTAGGAATAAAAATCAGAATCATAATGGAGATCGGGACAAATAGGAAAGAAAGGAGGTGATAATTGAATAATGGTGGAAACGGGCTGCTCGACATTTCTACCAAGCGATATTGATTTTTGGGGAGATACTACCCTAGAGAAGCCGGAATTTATACTACACTATTAGGGGAGGGGGATAATAA
>CBETWD010000200.1:0-4272 GCA_965539945.1 uncultured bacterium | reverse complement strand
CCTCGCATCTGCAGCACCCTGTAAACGCTTACAGTTCGGTGGGTTGGGGTAAAACTGGCGTTGTAACCCCGTGAACGGTTATAATTTTACCTACCAGGTCGTATATGTGAGAATCTGTTATTTTAACAGATACTATCTCTCCGCAACCGGCGGTCCCTTCGTTTATATAGACTATCCCGTCAATCTCAGGGGCCTGATGTCTGGTTCTCCCAGCTAAAAGAAGCTCTGTTTCAGAGCTTACTCCTTCAACAAGCACCTGTTCAACCCTGCCAACCATATCTGAATTCTTGGCTCTGGATATCCCGGCTTGAATATTCATGATTTCATCTTTTCGGGCCATTGCTGTTTCTGAGGATACTTTTCCGGGTAATTTGTTTGCCATACACTCTTTTTCATCAGAATATACAAAACAACCAAGGTGCTCAAACTCCCATTTTTCCACAAACCCCCTTAATTTTTTAAAGTCTTCTTCGGTCTCCCCGGGAAAACCCACCATAACCGTTGTTCTGACCGAAGCATGGGGGAGCAAATTACTTATCCGAGACATTAAATCCTCAAGGGCCTTGCTGTCATATCTTCTCCCCATAGACCGGAGAATATTGGTGCTTGCATGTTGAATGGGAATATCCAGATAGGGACAAACGGCAGTATTTGCAGCAATGGTTTCAAGAAGTCTGATATTTACTTTGCCCGGGTGCAGATAGAGCAATCGAAACCACGGCAAATCCGTTTCTCCGGCCAGAGCTTCCAACAGATCAGGAAGGGTCTTTCCGCCATTCCTGTAAGCTGTGAGATCCTGGGCCACCAGTGTTATTTCCTTAACCCCTTTTGTGGCCAGCGAACTAACCTCCGACACTATTTCCGCAACAGAGCGGGATGTTTCATTGCCTCTTAACATGGGAATCAGGCAGTAAGTACATCGATTTGAGCAACCTTCCGAGATCTTGACGTAGGCCCTCCATGGAGGGGTTGTCAACACTCTGGTTGTCGGCGACTGCACTGGTGGGTGTTGAGCAGTATGGTCCTCAATAAGCGTTGCGAGTGATTGGGGCGACCCTGTGCCGAGAAAGAAGTCAACCTCAGGCAGTTCCTTTTTTAGATCGTCGCCGTATCTCTGAACCATACAGCCCATAACCACAAAGACCTGACGATCCGTTTTTTCCTTTGTCACTGCCAGAATTGTATCTATGGACTCGGATACAGCCTCTTCTATGAATCCGCAGGTGTTTACTATCAGCAAGTCCGCTTCTTGAGGATTATTTGTGAGCTTCAGTCCGGAGTTTGTTGAGCCAAGGGAGCCCAGAGCCACCTCGGTGTCTATGGTGTTCTTGGGGCAACCAAGGCTTATAGCAAAGACTTTCATTATGAAAAAAGAGTAAGGGAAGAGGAAAGGGTAATCAGGGAGATTGCCACGGCACTTCGGTTCGATCTTTCAACTTATTTTTCGCATCTACCCAGACCAGGATGCTTTTGCCTTTGGCTATTTGGTCTTTAGAATACAAACCATAGGATGCTATAATTATCAGGTCGCCGGGTGATCCTTTTCTGGCAGCAGCCCCATTAAGACATATAGAGCCGGAGCCTCTTTGTCCTTCTATGACATAGGTGTCAAACCTGCTACCATTTGAAATATTATAGACCATTATTTGCTCAAAAGGTAAAAGGTCAGCAGCCTCCATCAAGAGGGGGTCTATAGTAAGGCTTCCCTCGTAGTTGAGGTCTGCATCCGTGATTGTAGCCCTATGAATTTTTGATTTAAGCATTGATCGTAACATATCTAATTGTCAGACAATCGCCCCTTTTTATCTTGAGTCCGTTTATGATTTTAATTCCTAAATCCTTCAAATCCAAGATTTAATCTGTAAAACACACCTCTACTTGCGCCTTTTCTGAAAAAACGCCTGAATCAGCGACCGGCACTCGTCTGCGAGTGTGCCTTGGCTTACCTCCAGATGGTGGTTCAGCCTTGAGTCTTGAACAATATTATAAAGCGTGCCACACGCACCAGCCTTGTGATCTTGGGCACCGTAAACCAGCCTCTTGATCCGGGCAAGGACCATGGCTCCGGCACACATGGAACACGGCTCTATCGTGACATACAGAGTGGCCCCGGTCAGCCTGTAGTTACCGATTTTTTTGGCACCTTGTCTCAAGACCAGAATTTCGGCATGCGCCGTAGGATCGCATTGTTTTACCGGCATATTGCCGGCCTTGGCCAGTATTTGGCCCCTTTCATCAACAAGCACTGCGCCCACAGGCACCTCACCCTGCTTGGCTGCCACCCCGGCCTGCTCAAGGGCCAGCTTCATGTATTTCACATCATCAAGCATAACAGTGAATGGCTAAGTGCTCCAATTCATAGTTGCGTGTGGGTTATTTTCAGTGATGAGCAGATTTAAGCCAATAATGGATCTTGCTGATTAAGAGGGATTTATGTCCTCCGGCAACAAGGGTTCCGGTTCCACAAGCTCAAATCCGGCACTAACAAGAACAGAATGGACTGCACTTATGTTATAAGTCTGGACTCTGATATACACTATCCCGGGGCTTTTCTCATCTTCGGTCAACTTGGTTCTGCTAAGTCTTGTAAGGGGAATTCCTTTCTCCTCAAGAATTTTGACTATCCTTGCCAGGACATTGGGCTCTCCATCGTCTTTTATGGTAATAAGTGAGCCACCCTTCTCTGCAAGTCCGAATATTCTACTGTATGCCCTCATCAAGTCCCGCACGGAGAAAATTCCCACGATTACACCCTGTTCGTCCAATACAGGGATTGCCCCAACCCTTTTCTTTTCCAGGAGCAGGAGCGCATCATCTATGGTTGAATAAGGAAGGAGATTTACGAGATCAGTGCTCATGATCTCGCTGACCGGGGTCTTGGACACCTGTTCCAACTCGTGTCTCCGATCTTCCCCGGACAATACGGATGACGGGTAAGCAGATCTTATATCCCTATCTGTCACCATTCCCACAAGGCGCCAGTCTTTGTCTATTACCGGCAAGTGACGAAAACGGTTAGAGCGTAGGATTTCACGGGCCTCAGAAATCAGGATATCCGATTCCACAGTCAATGGGGCAGGAGTCATATGACGTGATATGTACATTCTAAGCTCCTTTCAATATAGGCGTTCAAAGGTTCGGGGTTCAGGGGTTTAGGGTTACCTTTCTATAGGGGTTTAAAGGTTCATAGGTTCATAAACCTTGAACCCTGAACCCTGAACCTCTTAACCCGTGAACGGTTACTCTTAATCTATACAAACGGAAAGACCGGCAAGATAGGCTTCCACGCTAGCCGGCAAAGCCTCAAGATGATAACCGCCTTCTAAAATAGACAAAACTTTTCCTTTACAATATCGTTCTGCCCAGAAGGCCATGAAGGTGCCAAGGTAACCATAGAGTTTAGTCGTATATGCAAGGCCTGACATGTCGTCCATTACATGGGCATCAAAGCCGGCAGCCACAATAATGGCTTCCGGCCTGAACTCTTTGACAGCTTCTCCTACACGCCCCTTCAAGGCCTTAAGGATTGCCTCATCTCCTGAACCCGGAGGCAAAGGAATGTTCAAGGTTGCCCCCTCACCTGCCCCGGTTCCTGTTTCGTTTGAATAACCGGTCCCAGGGAAACTAAATGTAGGGTGCTCGTGGATACTGATGTAAAATACATCGGGATCATGTTCGAAGACTTCCTGTATGCCGTTTCCATGATGGGCATCCCAGTCAATAATAAGGATTCTCTCTTTACCGTAAACATCTTTCCAATACTTGGCGGCAATAGCTACGTTGTTAAGAAAACAGAAGCCGAGCGCTTGCGCTGTCTCTGCATGGTGTCCGGGAGGCCGAATGCAACAAAACACAAGCTCCGACTCACCATTTTCAATAATATCTGTTCCGCTCAGACATCCCCCTGCAGCCAGAAGTGCTATTTCATAGGAATCATATCCGAGACGGTTGTCCGGATGTCCAAAAAACTCCCGACCGGAAACACAGGTCCCTTCAAAGCTGGAGAGATAGTCCTCATCATGGACGGCCAGCACCCTATTCATTTCAGCCTTTCTTGGGCGTATCTTTTTTAAATATGGTGCCAAAGGACTGGACTCAAGACGTTTAAGTATGCCTTCCAGCCGAGCAGGAATCTCAGGATGAAGGGAATTTGCCGTATCGTGATCAAGATATCTTGGATCTGTTACTAGGGCGATTGGACGAAAACGAGACACCTTATCCACCTTTTATTATTCTATTTACAGACACTTAACGGAACGTTGAAATTAGAAA
>CBETWD010000199.1:0-4276 GCA_965539945.1 uncultured bacterium | reverse complement strand
CGGTGATGCGGGACGACATTAGCCTCAAAAAAAGCCTCAAAAAAACCATTGACGAACCCACAATTTAGTTCTAAATTATAACCATATTTTAGACCTGAAATTAAATCTATTTTATGGTGGCCAAAATGAAAGCTATCTTAGCAAACTGCTCCGCGAGTATATCAGAATTAAAGAGAAATCCTAGTGCACTCATCGACCAATCCGATGGTGAACCCATTGCTATCCTCAACCATAATAAGCCAACTGCGTACCTTATCCCTGCAGAAACATATGAAGAGCTATTAGAGAGTATCGAAGATTATCAGCTTGGAATTATAGTAAAAGAAAGACAAAACGAGAAAATTTCAGCCATAGAAGTGGATATAGATGAATTATAAACTGAAATTTCTCCCAACGGCTCTTAAGGAATGGAAAAAGCTTGATAACACCATTCAAACTCAGCTTAAAAAGAAATTAAAAGAGCGTCTCAAAAGCCCTCATTTACACGGCAGCCAACTCCGCGGTTTTAAAAATCATTATAAAATCAAATTAAGGGCAAGTGGGTATCGTCTCGTCTACGAAGTCATTGATGACGAAATATGTGTACTTGTTATTGCTATTGGCAAAAGAAACAAGAACGAAGTTTACAAACATGCCAAAAAAAGAGCTAAAAAGAAAAAAGACTTGATTACCCTGCAAAAAGTCGGAGGCGATCTAAAACTATAATATAAACATATTCGTAATATATAAGTTACGTATACGAAACTTATATAGCTATTTCGATGTGGCGGATCAAAAAGGACTTTTTTCAGCGTAACCAGGCTTACAATTCCCGACGGTTCCTTTTTGAGTGACAGTTTTCCTTTACCATGTAAACGTTCGGTACATTGAGACGGAATATGAGACCTAAATTTGAGAATATTGGGGCATGGCACTTGGCCCGAGACCTAATTCGCAAGGTCAATGGAAAGAAAGGTAACCCTGAACCCGTGAACGGTTACGACACAAGATACACCCGGTGTTTTAACCTGAGAAATTTGCAAAGCGGTTATCTGTTTCAGGGACGATTCAGGAAAGTATTTGCAATGGGCTATTGTATCTGCTAATTACAATATTTGACATAATTATTGGATATCAGAGATACAACATGGAGACCGCGATGGAAATATCCTTCCAACTCTTACAGCAACACAATCCATGGTGGTTCAGGGAGGAGATGATCCTGGATGACGAGAAGATCATGGAATATGAAAAGGTGGTCTATCGTTACATTCCTCCAATACTGGCCGAGTATCCTGAAGAGACTGATGCCATACTGACACTTCGGGGGCCGAGGCAGATCGGTAAGAGCACAAGCATCAAGCTACTGATCCGAAAGCTCTTGCTGGAACTGAAGGTCCCCAAGAGGTATATTTTCTATTTTTCATTAGATAGGATTGAGGACTTTGATCAGCTTTACGAATTGGTGGACTATTATCTTAGAGAGGTACGCCCCACCTGTCCTCAACGCCTCCATATCTTTCTGGATGAGATATCATTTGTGAGGGAATGGCAGCGTGGTATAAAGGCCCTTGCAGATGAGGGAAAACTAAGGAACGTTACCCTCTTGCTGACCGGCTCGAATTTGCTGGATATCAGGGAAGGGGCTGAAAGCATGCCCGGTCGGAGAGGCAAGCTCCCCAAGGTGGATTTTGAACAGTTGCCCATGACCTTTGCCGAGTTTTGCCATTTGACTGAACCTGGGATAGAGCCCGATGACACCGGCTCCCTTGAATATCACAAGGATCTCCTGCTGCACCGTTTTAGAGAGTATCTCATCACTGGCGGTTTCCCTCTTTCCGTGAATCTTTTTTTCTCAAACGGTCAAATTCCTTCTTATGTATACCAGCTTTATCTGAGCTGGATAGAGGGTGATATCGGCCGTTCAGGTAAGCTGGTTAGAAACCTGTATCAGATTATGTCCCGAGTCCTTGCCCATATGTCCACAGGAGTAAGTTGGTACGGGTTGAGCAGGGAATCGGGGATTGCCTCCCATACCACGGTGCAGGAATATATTGATATACTGGAGAGGATGTATGTAATGCGCTCCGTCCCCTTTATCGACCTCTCTTCAAGGTTGCCCATGTACAGGAAAAACAAAAAACTATATTTGCAGGATCCCTTGATTTTTCACTGTTTTTCCGCAAGGGAAAGCGGGATAAGCGACAATTTCTTTACAGAGAGCCGGAGATTTTTGAATGCCCCCGACAGAGAATCAAAGTTGGTGGAATCCGTGGTCGGTATGCACATTTTCCGGCACTATGGCAATTGTTTCTACTGGCAAGGGACAAAGGAAATTGACTTTGTGGCAAAGGAAGGCAGGAGTCTCCATTTTTTCGAAGTTAAGTACAGGGAGAAAGTGCCTGCCGGCGATTTCAGGTGGTTTGATAAAACCATGCCCAAAGGAGGGCCACTGACTGTCATTACCAAACAGCACTCGGGAAAATATGAAAGGATTCGCTTAATCCCGGCACCCATTTTTTTGCTGCAGTTGTAGTTCCTGGGGTTAAAAAATCAGTAAGCGTTCACAGGGCACCGCATCTGCTTTGTTGTCGGGCACTTGAAGTTGCATTTTACAACCCACAATTTATTTATTGTAAGGAACTCACGTGAAGTCATAATTTATCTTTTTTGGCACGGATTGCACTGTTTAATGGATTCACTGAAGCCAAAAATTATGAAATATATAGGAATCCTTCATTAAATCTCAGAAGTAGTTTACACTTTGTTGATCTTGTATTTTGGCAGTGAAATTTGAAACTGGAAATTCGAAATTGGGAAAAACAAAAAGATGTAGATGTGTTACCTAATTTCGAATTTCCAGTTTCAGCATCCGTATTCAATTCGATAATGCACGTTTTTTTTAAAGAAAGTATAAATTGGTGAATGAAGGATCCCAATATGTACAAACTAAAGCTATTTCAGTTTAGACTCGTCTCATGAGACATCCAAGTAAAATGCCATCTTTGGTCTACGCGGACTCTGAAGGCCAGATCTATGACCTGCCTGAACTTAAGATGGCAGGAAGGAGCGGCCGTGTCTTGCATCCGGTAGACCTTAGGGATCTTATTCCCCTGCCTGAGGGGAGTGAGCTTTTTGTGCTGCCTGACCGCCTGCCTGTGGGTTGGGATCAGGATCGGGACGATATGGTGGTGCTGGATGAGGATCCCGGCAATGCCAAAGGAAAAGTCCGGGCAGTTGCCGCCTTTATGGCCCCTGCCTATACCCAGACCGCTCTTGCCGCCTTCCACAAGTCAAGTTCCGATATTCCCCCCTTGCCCCTCTTTACTTACACTGCCGTTGGCTGGTGGAAGGGGCGTTTTTGGGCGGCAGGCTTCAGGAGTGATCCTGATACACGTCAGGATTTTTGTAACTTCCGGCCTGAAGAAGTCCGCAAAAAGACCATTGCCATGCTAAAAAAGAATAAGGAAAACAGATTAATACAACATCTTGGGAGATGCAGCCTCACCTATGGGTGTCCTGCTGCAAAAAATCTTTTCCTGGGAAGGTGGGAGGCCCCTCTTCCCACTTCACCCATCTGTAATGCAGCTTGCCTGGGATGTATATCATTGCAATCAAAGGGCGTGCCTCCTGCCTGCCAGGACAGGATTACCTTTGTACCCACAACAGAAGAAGTTGCAGGGGTTGCGGTCCCCCATTTAAAAAAGGCCCAGAGACCTGTGGTGAGCTTTGGGCAGGGATGCGAGGGAGAACCTCTGCTTCAGGCGAAATTGCTGGAGCGGTCG
This sequence comes from uncultured bacterium, assembly GCA_965539945.1. Lineage (GTDB taxonomy): Bacteria > Desulfobacterota > Dissulfuribacteria > Dissulfuribacterales > UBA3076 > UBA3076. The sequence goes on along the minus strand of CBETWD010000199.1, from coordinate 512 downwards.
GTGGCCAAAATACGAGAGGAGACCGATAAAGGGACTATTAATCTCAACACCAATGCCAGCTTTCCAAAAAAAGTGCAAAACCTGATTTCTGCAGGGCTTGACAGCATAAGGATCAGCATGAACAGTACACGAAGAGAATATTATCATGCCTACTTCCGGCCCAAAGGCTATGATCAAAATGATGTGCTGGCTTCATGGAGGATTATGAAAGAAGCTGGACGCTTTGTCTCCATCAATCTGTTTGTCCTGCCGGGTCTTACTGATGAGATGGCAGAGATAGACCGGCTCTCGGATCTGATAGAGGAATTGGGCCTTGATCTTATCCAGCTCAGAAATCACGGTATTGATCCTGACTGGTATTTGGATGGCATAGGCTACGAATACACAGGTCACCGGACAGGGATATTGGGCATGGTAACAATACTTAAAAAGCGGTTTCCCAAGCTCCGGTTCGGCTATTTCAATCCGTATTTGAGGTCGGATTAGGGCAGGGGGCAGGGGGCAGAGAGCAA
>CBETWD010000198.1:0-4331 GCA_965539945.1 uncultured bacterium | reverse complement strand
GGTGAACCCTGAACCCGTAAACGGTTACAGTCCATGTAAATATATCTGTCAAATGCAGTGGTCCTTTGCCAGGCTCACCCTTGTCATAAGGGACATCCTTTTCCCCCCATGCTGTGCCGCTTGCCAGGCCAGGCCTTTTGTTCCGGCAGGAGACCGTCTGTGTCACGGTTGTCTTGAGTCCGCAATGCCTATAGAACCTCCGGTCTGCACTGTCTGCGGCCAGCCGTTTCACGGCCCGCAGGGTACCGGCCATACATGTGGCCAGTGCATAAAGAATCCTCCATCCTTTGACACCGCCCGCTCGGTATTTCAGTACCAGGGGTCTGTTAGGACCCTTATTCACAGGATTAAATACAACGATGACGGACATGCCCTCAGGGCCCTTTCTTCCCTGGCCATGGAGCATGTGTTGGCGGGTCATTTAAAGCCGGACATGGTAATTCCTGTGCCATTACATTCGAAACGTCTGAGAAAAAGGGGCTTCAACCAGTCCCTTCGTCTTGCCGGGACGATCTTTCCTCATATTCCGTTAGGAATGGATATTCTTACCAGGACATTGAATACTAAACCCCAGACAGAGCTTTCAATGAAGGCAAGGCTCAAAAATGTGAAAAATGCCTTTGAGGTCGCAAGTCCTCTGCCGGAAGGTAGGGAAATAATACTCCTTCTCGACGATGTCTATACAACTGGAGCTACTGTCAAGGCCTGTGCCAAGGCCCTAAAAAAGGCAGGAGCAAAAGAGGTCCATGTGTTCACGGTGGCAAGGACCGTAATGGTTAATTCATAAATGCCAAGTTATTTTTGCATCGGATGGAATAATGAACTACTAAAAGATGAACATCGAACATCGAACGTCCAACATCGAATGTTGAATGGGAAAAATCCAAACCTCAACAACCTTCTGTAAATTCAATGAGTTGTAGAATTTCCGAGTAAGTTCTCAATAAGTCCGGGCAAATCATATTTTGCGACTATCCAGTGACTGTTACCCAGACTTATTGAGAAGTTACAGTCGCACTTCCTTTGCAAAGACAGAAAAACTGTAATTTGGATGGTTTTGGTTCAGGCACTACCTGTTATTTTCGAAAGGGTTTTGTAGACAGAGTTGGCGCTGGGATGTCGCACCACATTGAACTGTTTTCCAGTCTTCTTGCACGTAGCCTTTACTACTTTCAAGGCCCCATGGCTGTTGATGCTGGTGATAAACAAAATGATGTTGGCCTTACAGACCACGTTTTTCAGAATATGCTGTCCATTAGAGCAGTTTCCGTTATGGAAGATGAAGTCAGCGCCCAAGTCATGGATGGTTTTACGGTATTCGGGTTCCAAACGATCAAGGCCTCCTATCACAGCTACACGCATGCCTTCCAGAGGACAGGGGCACTTTTTCTGTTCTGTGCAGTGAGTGCAATCTCCCTTGGCATCCTCAGGGCGGAGGAGAGTGAATACGTTACCAGCCTGTGGTTTTTCTTCTTTGTCAGGCCATGTGCTCGGCACTATGGACTGTTTTTCATCCTTGACTTGCATATTTGATTCGATCAGTTTTTCATGTTCAGCAATCTTTGTATTTGCCTGTTCAAGCTCGTAGGCAAGCTTCTTTGCTTCGCGTTTCAGGGCAGCTTCTCGAAGTGGCCGTTGTCTCAACTCAGCCAACTCCTGGGAGTACCCGGCCAGTTTTTTCTTGAGTTCTAATATTTCCGCGTTTTTTTCCTGGAGTTGCTTTTTAAATGTAGATTTAACGGAAATCTCAGATGTATTGACTTCAGAGCGGAAGTAATGTCCTTCTGCGGTCTTCAGGCCTTGTTTTTTCTCTGTGACATTGTGATTCAGGACAGAAAGGCCGAGTTTGAGCTGGTTACAATTCTCTAGGAGACGCCAGATAAGAGAATGTGTCAGAATTTGGGCCTGTTGGCGCATCTCCGATCTGGAGTCAGTGCTTGCCGCCCATAAAATTGGAGCAGGCCACTGCCTGTCTCCCATTGACTGTACCAGGTCCTCAGGGGCCAGGGAACGGACTCTCGAACAAGCAGTAGAAAATTGACGTTTGAAGTAGCGGCGGAGGTCTTTTGCAGCGGATTTCTCCGGATCCTGACTGGCATGATAAAGGCCACAGAGTTCGTAACCCGGACCCATATTTGCCTTGTTGGATTTCAGGCAATACTTGGTGCACATCTTACGCATATCTTTGATGTTCATGGTCATGGCCATGAGCACTGTGAGGATTATACAGTCGGGCGTTGCAATTTTACCTTCTTTTACTGTACTATTTGAAGGAGTGGTAATAAGGATGTCTTTGGCTTTAACAGTAAGATCGGCCTGGTTTTTTGGATTTTCCGTGACATTTTTCATAACCGCCTCCTAATAGATATTATATTTTGAGATTCAATTGCAATTACTGACTAAATTAATGTCTTGCCCCTGCATACCTGCGCTGCTGTTATCTTTTACCTGATTTGCCACCTGTAAGGGCAGGAAGACCTCAAAGGTGCTCCCTTCCCCGGGGACGCTTGTTACATCAATCCATCCGCCTCTGCGACGTATCAGGGCAAAGACAATAGCCAGGCCCCATCCCCGCTTTCGGCTTTTTCCATTCACTTCTTTGGTGGAAAAGAGCGGATCGAAAATCCGGTTAAGTACGTCTTTGGGTATGCCTGGCCCGTAATCGCATACGGAAAGGACTGCAAAGGTCCCTGGATAAGCGTTGCCGTGCTGTCGGCAGTAAGAACTGTCAACAGTGCGTTTGAAAGTCCCAACAAGCAGGTCCCCTCCTTCTATCATGGCCTCTTGGACATTAACTGCAAGATTGCTCAAGATCCGCCATATATCACCCTGACTCAACAGAACCGGAAGGGGATTACCGCAGGGAGTAAAATGCAGATTGATATTCTCGTTGAAAGATGATCTCAGGGCATCAAGGACCAGTTTTACCTCTACGCTTAAATCCCTGTGGGCCAACTCCACTGTGATTTCGTCAGGTCCGAGGGCCTGCATGCGATTAACCAGGCCTTCCATGTTGTCCAGGACCTTGCGTACAGCCAGGACCTTCTGTTGTATATCAGGTTGAGGAAATTCCTTTTCGAGCCGGTAAATTGTGGCCGCGATGGTTATCAGACCGTTATTGAGGTCATGGCACAGACCACTGGCCAGGTGCTCCATGGATGCCATTTTCTGGATCTGGATAAATTCCGCCACTGCGTGATCCGTGGAATCCAAAAGGTCCCGGATTGTGTTCAGAGAGTCACGGACGCCGGCAAGTGCTGTGCCGCTAGCAAGTGCTGTGCCGCCGGCAACAGCAAATTGCGGTACATTCCCTATAGGGTGCCTTTGTGTAACCGGTCCGCGTATGGACGTTCGACCTCCTACCATGATCTTATCTCCATTCATTGTTTAGACCTTCATTCTCTGTTACGAAGCGTTTTGTTACCACTGATCTGCACCGCCGTCCCTGCCTTCCTGCTCGCGGGCATTTTCGCAGGCACATCTGGCACACAACAGGGTGCACTATAGGCCGTCCTGTCTTGATGCATGTGTTGGTGCTTTTGTTCATGGCAACGCTCCTTGAAAATTATTTACCTCTTTAGTTTTGCTTCCCACATAAAGCATTTAGAACCGCCTCCTATTTATTGATAAACTAAATGCATTACATTTGCAATAGATAATTAAAAAAATATTAGGTAAATTAAAAAATATTTGGAACAATGAATATCGAATATTGAACAAGGAACCGCAGAATGTCGAAGGGAAGTAAAAAATTCGTAACTTCTCAATAAGTCTGGGTAACAGTCACTTAGGGGAAGCAAAAAAAGAATTATCACGAAAGCACGAAAAATTGAAAACACGAAAGGGAAATCTGTGGATGAACTAATAAACTGCTAAAAGATGAACATCGAACATCGAACGTCCAACATCGAATATTGAATGGGAAAAGATGAAGAAACAGACTTATGACCAGGAAGAAAGGCTGCTCGCGTATACAGAAATAGCCGTTGAATGTTCGGTATTGGATGTTTGTTTTTTTATTCGATGTTGGACGTTCATCTTTTTTTGTCTTTTTTCGTGTTTTCGTACCTTCGTGTTTTCGTGATTGATTTTGAATAGTTTCTTAACCGCATAAAAAAATAAGGCGCTGGCCAAATATGAGCCAGCGCCTTTTTGCTGAATGAAATTATTTAAGATAGAGATCTTAGAATTCGACAGCTATCTGGCTGAATACCAGATCCTGCGAGTTTCGGTCATGATGATCATCCTTATCATAATAATCATACATATAGCCAACAGAGAAGACCGTATCGTCGAAGATCTCCTGGTTGAAGTTGATTCCGTAACGTTCT
>CBETWD010000197.1:0-4339 GCA_965539945.1 uncultured bacterium | reverse complement strand
GTTCAGATAAAGGGTATCAGACGCCTCCACCAGGATTCCTCTGATTCTTTTAATCTGTCTGTCTCGGCAGTAGAGGTCTGCGGGGATATCCTTTCCTCTTTTAGAAGACGCGCAGCTTTTACTCCTGCCGAAGTATCCGGATAAAGGTCCAGGGCAGTCTCCAGACGGTTTTTGGCCTGAGACGCCTGCCCTGTACGAATATACCATCGGGCCACCAAAACCTCATGCTGGGCCAAACGGTTCTTTGCCTCTGCGATTCGCTTACGGGCCTCGTAACTGTATGGACTATCCGGATATCTGTTAAGGAGCCGCTCATAGGTCTCAATGAGCTTGTGGGTGAAGGTCTGATCACGATCAGGGCCTTCCATTAATCTGTAATAGCAGGAACCCTCCTGAAAGATCACACATGTTACTGCCTCATTGGTGGGATGAAGCTTTTCAAACTCCTCATAAAGGAGAATAGCTTCGTCATAATCGCCCATGTAAAACTTGCAATCTGCAAGACGCAATTCCGCAAGCGTAGCATACTGGCTGAAGGGATAGCGATCCTTGACCTTTTGGAATATCTCCTCTGCCAGGATATAGCGCCCATGTATAAAGTAATCCATGGCTTTGTCAGACAAATCAACCTCGCTCTCCGGTTCCGGGGGCCCGGCTGCAGAACGAAACCATGAAAACACGCCCTTATCTTTACCGGCCTCGATGCCGCTGTCCTTGCCGGCACATCCAGCAAAAATGCCGATGATTAAAAGGCTTAAGAGCACAAGACATCTTGCCGATAATCCCTTGCGGCTTCCTATTCGATAATGCGTTTTATTCATCACAGACTTTTATAGACAATGTTGAATTGTGAATGTTGAATGTTGAATTGTGGAAGAAGATTTAAAAAACATATACCTTAATTCAAAATTCAAAATTTAGAATTCAAAATTGTGCCTGAACGGTTTTTTCGTTCAGACACTGTTTAGGACAACGCCTTATTAATAGCGGATTCGATAACAGCCTTCCCCACTGCACCAGTAATCTGCTCTACAACCTGCCCGTCCTTAAAAACGATTAAGGTGGGAATGGCCCTGATGCCATACCTGCCCGGAGTAGCAGGACTCTTGTCTACGTCCATCTTGGCTACCACGACTTTTCCGTCATATTCGCCAGCCAGTTCCTCAACGACCGGTGCAATGGCCAGGCACGGTCCGCACCAGCCCGCCCAGAAATCAACCAGTACTGGCTTATCAGCTTTTAGGACCTGAGATTCAAACTCTGCATCTGTTACATGTATCAATTTGTCTTCAGACATGATCTATCTATCTCCTATTATCACCTAAAGTTATTGGTTCAAGGTTCAAAGTTCAAAGGTTATTAGGTATTGAGTGAAACATGCCTGCCATCTCTATTGAGGCATCATCCTTTTGATATCAGACAGTTAGGGCTCTCCAACCGTGAACCTTGAACCGCTCAACCTAGATATCAAAAATAAAGGGCTAAACCCCGGCATTTCTGCCAAGGCAACCCGCTTCAAGGCCAATGTCAAATAGTATGCGTGAATGTAGGCCAGGGTTAACTGACTGTCAAGAGACTTCAGACATTGCCGCTGCTGCCTCATCTATTCTTCTCACCGGAAGGATCTCCAGGCTATCTGAGAACTTAAGACGATCAGATCCAGCCTGAGGAATAATACACCTCTTGAGCCCCAGACGGGCAGCCTCGTTGAGTCTCAATTCCGCCCTTCCAACCGCCCTCACCTCTCCAGTGAGACCGACTTCTCCAAAGACAGCAGTGTCCATATCCAGGGGAACATCCCTGAGACTTGAGAGCATAGCCATTATTACGGCAAGTTCACTTGCCGGCTCTGATATCTTAAGCCCACCTGCCACATTTATGAAGATGTCCCGGTCATAAAGTGCCACACCCAGGTGTCTTTCTGCAACCGCAATGAGCAAGGCCAAACGATTACTGTCAATACCGGTTGAAGTCCGCCTTGGCATTGACAGGTGTGAAGGACTCACCAAGGCCTGGATTTCCACCAGGATGGGGCGGGTACCTTCCATACACGGGACGACTACGGATCCCGGAACCGCCTTTGGCCTTTGACCAAGGAAGACCTCAGAGGGATTAGGAACTTGTTTCAGCCCGGCCTCAGTCATCTCAAAGACACCTATCTCATGAGTTGGACCGTAACGATTTTTTACAGTCCTCAGAAGCCGGAATGTATGGCTCCGATCCCCTTCAAAATACAATACGGTATCCACCAGATGTTCAAGTACCCTGGGGCCTGCTATGGCTCCTTCCTTTGTCACATGGCCCACAAGTATCGTCGGCACGCCCTTGGACTTGGCAAGCTGCATAAGCAGTGCAGTGGCCTCCCGGACCTGGACCACACTCCCTGGAGCCGAAGCTATCTCGCCGCAGAACATAGTCTGTATGGAATCAACAGCCAAGACAGAAGGACCCTGTTCCTCCACAATCTTAATAATCCGATCAAGTTCCGACTCACACACAACCCACAGACTTTCCGGGATTTTTTCCAAACGCTCAGACCTCATCCTGATCTGAGCCAATGATTCTTCCCCACTGACATATAGGACTTTCTTTTGATTTTGATTAGAGGCCAGACGGCAGAGTATCTGCAGCAGTAATGTAGACTTACCTATGCCCGGCTCGCCGGCTAATAATACCAGACTGCCCGGCACCAGCCCTCCGCCTAGCACCCGGTCCATTTCATTCATCCCAATAAAAATTCTGGACTCATCAACGTCTGCAGACACTTCCATCAATGGTAAAGGAGCAGATTGACTCACGGCAAAAAGACTTCGGCCTTTTCTAACAGGAGTATTTACAGGCTCGTCCACCATTGTATGCCATGCTCCGCACCTGGGACAACAACCAAGCCACTTGGCCGAAGTCTGGCCGCATGACCGGCACACATAGACTATTTTGGTATCTTTATCTCTGCTCAATCCCTAAATCCCTCAATTATCTGATGGTATGGTAATGTAATCTTAACAATTACGCCGCTGCCTTCGCGGTCGCTGAAACTAATCTCACCACCCATAGCCTCTAACAAACGGCCTACTATGGCAAGCCCCAGTCCGGTACCTTTTGCCTTGGTAGTAACAAAAGGCTCAAAAATACGATTTTTTATGTCTAGGGGCAACCCGGGGCCATTGTCCTCTACTGTAAGCATCAAAACAGGGCCACTGGATTTCATGCTGAACCAGACCTCGCCTCCCTTGATTTCACTCACTGCGTCAATAGCATTTTGTACCAGATTAAAAACTACTTGCATCAATTTTTCTCTGTCAAGACGCAGTTCCAATTTTTCACATGACATGTGAAACTTCACATCACCTCTTAAAGGAGCAATACTCCTTTTAATCTCCTGGCAAAACATCTCCGTATCAAACTTTTTTTCATTGAGCATGGTGGGCCTTGCATAAGTAAGGAGATCAGCAGTCAAACCCTCAAGCCTCCTGGACTCCTCCACAATGACGGAAAAATCCGCCCTTTCCTCAGGATCTGTTGTGCCCTCCAAGTAAAACTGAGCAAAACCCTTTATACTGCTCAATGGATTTCGTATCTCGTGGGCCAGGACTGCGGCCATCTCACCCAAGGCCGCCATTCGCTCCTGTTTACGCAGCCTGGCCTCCAGACGATAATTTCTGCGCCATGCCCAGAGAAAAAAGAACGTCAGCACCCATAAGGTGGTAAGGGAAAGTCCAATTAAAACAAGTTGAAAATTGGCCTTCCTGAGAATTGTCCTGGCCGGATATGGATGAAGAGAAACTCTCAGGCAGTAGGCCCTGGCGTTGTCAACAGGCTCAACTTCCTCCGTTGCACCAGGCCGTTCAAGATCAATATTATTATTACTGCCGCCATTGCCCTGTTCAGAGAGGTGAAGGTGCAAAGGAAAATCCAGGACAAATACCTCTTCTCCAGTTGCAAGGGTAGAAAAATGGATCTCTGGCCGTTTCTCCAAATTCACTCTTTCTACATTGGAATCAATCCGGCTTCTTCCCACCATTAGAGGATTGGAATGGAGCAACACAGTACCATCCTGATCATAAAGGACCAGAAAGGCAAGGTCATCCCATCTGTCAGTAGCTACAAGTTCAGGAAAAAGTTCGTTCCTGAGACCGATCCTTTCCAAGGTAAAGCCCAGGTTTACAGCTATGTCCACTGCCCGGTTCTCAAGCAGATTCTTCGATCCCTCTATGGATATCCGATAAATGCCCACAGCGCTGATTAATGCCACCACAGAGAAGAGTAACAATATTATGAATGCAGACACCAGATAATTCACGGAAAAAGTGCTCTTAGGCTGCTTTCCCCTGAAATATGA
>CBETWD010000196.1:0-4365 GCA_965539945.1 uncultured bacterium | reverse complement strand
CGGATAAACCGGAAAAGTGCCTTAAGTGAACTAAAGTTTGAAGTGCCTAAAGTTAAGACACTTCAAACTCAACTAACTTGATAGTATGGGAATTTCCATTTTTTGACAGGATCAACAGGATAATCAGGATAAATGAAAATCATGTAAATCTTGTTCATCCTGTCAGAGAAATCCGCCCGAAGGGTGTTAACTTGAAAATATTCTGTTTACAAGACCATCAAGTAAAAATCACAGAATCATTTGCCCACCTTATGTGGATTGACACTAAGAACCGGGCAACTGGCTCCTTTGACAACGCCTGCTGCCACGCTGCCAAACATGATCTTCTCAAGCCCTTTTCTCCCATGGGTCCCGATTATGATCATATCTGTGCCGCTCTTCTCGGCGTGTTTTATTATTTCTTCCGCCACATCGCCCACAGCAACTGTTGTCCCAACATCCAGTCCTGCAAATTTTTCTTCTACAAACCTGTCCATGGCCTTCTGGCCACCTTCCAAAAGTTCCCCTTCAAAGCTGGAATACCAGGCAGCGCCCATTTCAAAACCAACAAAATCCGATGAGCCTCTCACCACATGTATAAGCTCTATCTTTGCCCCTAACTTTTCTGCCATAAGCTTTACATAAGGCAAAATCTTACCAGAGCTTTCAAAAAAATCTACGGGAAACAGAATCTTTTTAACTTCTAGCATCGAGACTTCCTCCTTTTATCTATTTCTAGTTACTAGATCAAAATACCCTGTCTATGGTTGCTTTAATTTTTTTATCTGACCATGCAATGTACACAAACAGATCATGGCAACGCATGTCAAATTAGCCCTAATACCTTAGAAATTCAACATTTTCAACATGAAACTGCTTGAGCGAACCACTTTTCACTGTGCAAGTATATTTAGTTAAACTTTTAGCATTTGTTGACCCAATGTCAAGCTTGCCGCCATGGTCCGCTGCTCCTATAATACCCCGCACAAATATTTATAAAGAATCCTGGCCCATAGGACCAGGCCCTAAGGAGCAATAAATGGGCTTAACAGCAACAGAAAAAATTATAGATGCGCACCTGGTGGAAGGTGAAATGACTCCAGGTAGCCAGATCGCCATCCGCATTGACCAGACACTTACTCAAGACGCCACGGGCACCATGGCCTACCTGGAATTTGAGGCCATAGGCATACCTAAGGTCAAGACAGAGCTGTCGATAAGTTACGTGGACCACAATTTACTGCAATCCGACTTCCGGAATGCTGATGATCACAGGTTCCTCCAGTCTATTGCCGGCCGCTACGGCATCCATTTTTCCAGTCCTGGAAACGGCATATGCCATCAGGTACACCTTGAGCGGTGTGCTGTCCCCGGCAAGACACTGCTGGGATCAGACAGTCACACTCCGACAGCCGGTGGGTGCGGGATGCTCGCCATAGGTGCGGGTGGTCTTGATGTGGCCATGGCCATGGCCGGACAACCTTTCTACTTGAGAATGCCATATGTTACAGGTATCTGTCTCACAGGAAAGCTTGGCCCGTGGGTCTCGGCAAAGGACGTCATCCTGGAATTACTCCGTCTGATGACAGTAAAGGGCGGTGTGGGAAAGGTCATTGAATACTTTGGACCTGGTGTTGCCACGCTATCTGTAACTGACAGGGCTACAATAGCAAACCTTGGAACTGAGCTGGGGGCTACAGGTACGGTCTTTCCTTCTGATGAGGCGACTAGGAGCTTTCTTGTCAGCCAGAAAAGAGAAGATGCATGGCAAATTCTTCAAGCCGACCCGGATGCCGCATATCATGAAATAATCAATATGGATCTCTCTTCTATTGAACCAATGATAGCCTGTCCATCCTCCCCGGACAACGTGGTACCTGTGCGAGAGGTGGCAGGACAGCCGGTATCCCAGGTCATCATAGGTTCCTGTGCCAACTCATCATTCAGGGACATAGTAGTTGCTGCCAAGTCCCTTGAATCCAGGGAAATACACCCGGTTGTGAGCTTTGAGATAAATCCGGGGAGCCGACAGGTATTGGAAAACGCCGATATGGCCGGGGCCTTGCGCACGTTGATCCACGCCGGGGCCAGAATACACCAGTGCGGCTGCCTGGGATGCATTGGGATGGGACAGGCCCCGGCCACTGATACTATTTCTTTGAGGACCTTTACCCGCAACTTCCCTGGAAGAAGCGGCACAAAGGACGACCGGGTATATCTGTGCAGCCCTGAAACCGCGGTTGCATCCGCGATACAAGGGGTAATTACAGATCCGAGAGATCTTGGGCAAGCCCCTGAAGTATCGCTTCCTGAGACGTACCTTATTAATGACAATGGAATAATCCCTCCCCCTGAGGACGGCTCTAACGTATCAGTACTGCGCGGCCCCAACATAAAACCTCTTCCGGAGTTTGAGCCTCTGCCGGAAGACTTGAAGACCGAGGTACTCCTCAAAGTGGAAGACAACATCACCACGGACCATATAATGCCTGCCGGAAGCAAGATATTACCACTCAGGAGCAACGTGCCTGCTATCAGTGAGTATGTCTTTTCCGCTATTGATCCGGAATTTTCCTCAAGGGCCAAGGAGGCAGGTAATGTGATCATAATCGGAGGGGAAAATTACGGCCAGGGTTCCTCCAGGGAGCATGCGGCCCTGGCACCAAGGTACCTTGGAGTACGTGCCAAACTGGTAAAGAGCTTTGCCAGAATACATAAGGCAAATCTTATAAATTTCGGCATCCTGCCACTTACCTTTATAGATCCGGATGACTATGATCGGATTGAGCAGGGAGACACTGTTACTATCCCGGGTCTAAGGACTGCGCTGATGGGAGGCTCAGACACGGTGTCAATGGAAATTAGTAAGGACAAAACAATACAGGCCTGCCTGGAGCTGTCTGAAAGAGACCGCCTGATACTGACCTCGGGCAGCCTTCTTAATTGGGTAAGGGCCAGGATTGAGGCCGGGCAGGCAACAATTAAATGTTGAATGCTAAATGTTGAATGTTGAATTAAGGTATATGATTTTTAAACGTTTTTCCACAATTCAGCATTCAACATTCACAATTCAACATTGCCTATAAAAAGACAGGTTTATGGAAATTCGTCAACCCGGGTCTGGAATAATGGCCAAGATAAGGGTGCCCGGATCAAAGAGCATCACCCAGCGGGCCCTGGTAGTCGCCTCTTTAGCTGAAGGAAAGAGCGAGCTGAAAGGCCCTTTAGACAGTGAAGATACCCAATTTCTTAGAAACGCCCTGTCCTGTTTGGGAATTTCCATAAAGGATAAAGGATCTGACTGGACAGTTGAGGGCCAAGGCGGAAGGATTTTGCCTGTCAGCCAAGATCTCTATCTTGGCAACAATGGTACTGGGATACGCTTTCTCACCTCTTTTGTAGCCCTCGGTCAAGGCACTTACAGGCTAACAGGTACAAGACGAATGGCCGAAAGACCCATAGGGCCCCTGCTTGAGGCACTAAAGGCCTGGGGAGCTGATACAAGGAGTGTTGAGAACACCGGTTGCCCTCCGGTAGAAATCAAGGCACATGGACTTGAAGGCGGAGAAACCCTGCTTTCTGCCTCGAAGAGCAGTCAGTACCTTTCCTCTCTGCTGCTCGTAGCCCCAATTGCCTGGAATCCGGCCAAGATCACCCTGGACGGCCCCCTGGTATCCAGGCCTTATGTAGATCTCACCCTGGCCGTTATGGCCGCCTTCGGAGTAAAAGTACAGGACGAAGGTGACTCTTTCCTTGTGCCTCATATGACTTATAAGGCCAGAAAATATCAAATTGAGGGAGATGCATCGAGTGCCTCCTATTTCTGGGCAGCCGCAGCAGTCACAGGGGGTAGAATCACAGTGGAAAACATACCACAGGACGCCCTTCAGGGCGATGCGGCTTTTGCTGACCTTCTGGTCAGCATGGGTTGTTCTGTAAAAAAAGATCCAGAGGGAGTTACGGTCCAGGGGCCTTCTTGTGGTGCGCTTAAGGCCATAGAAGTGGACATGGGACGATGGCCTGATGTGGTCCCGACCCTTGCAGTAGTTGCTGCCTTTGCATCGGGTACAACTGTCATCAAGAATGTAGCCCACCTGAGAATAAAAGAGACAGACAGACTGAAGGCAGTGGCACAGGAACTCACCAAGATAGGGGCATCAGTGAAGGAACTGGAGGACGGGCTCATTATTGAGGGGGCCCGGGACATGCACGGATCACTGATAGATACTTACGACGATCACCGGATAGCCATGGCCTTTTCAGTGGCTGGACTGAGAGTCCCGGGTATCAGGATCAAAGATCCTGATTGCGTTCAGAAATCTTTTCCATCTTTCTGGCAACACTGGCAAGAGATTACAGGGTAAATTCACAAATTAAAAGATGAAC
>CBETWD010000195.1:0-4454 GCA_965539945.1 uncultured bacterium | reverse complement strand
GTACTCCCTGTACTTCAAGTGCCCGACAACAAAGCAGATGCGGTGCCCTGTAAACACAATCCGCCGAACCGTAAGCGTTTACAGGGTGCTGCAGATGCGAGGCGTACGGGTACGCAGACGTACTCCCTGTACTTCAAGTGCCCGACAACAAAGCAGATGCGGTGCCCTGTAAACGCTTACAAGTCATCATTGCTGCCAGGGCCGCTACTGCTCCAATGGCTGCAGTCTCTGAACGAAGCGTCCTTTTACCCATGGTGGCAGTGGAAAAGCCGGCTCCCTTACATGCCAGGATTTCTTCCCTGGAAAAGCCCCCTTCCGGCCCGACTATAACAGCCACAGGAGTATTGTTTCCCTGGTCTCTCCAAGCAGAAAATAAGGAGCGCTTCTTTTCCGACTCCCAGAGAAAAATTTTTGCCCTGACATAAGAGACCTTTTCCAAGGCCTCTTCCAGGGAAACTACCGGGTGGATAGTCGGCACAAGACTTCCTTTACACTGCTTCAATGCCTGCCCGGCTATTTCTTTCCAGCGAATGATATGTCTGCCGGTCTTTTCAACATCTACTTTTACCACAGTATGTTGAGTAATTACAGGACAGATAGTCTGAACTCCCAACTCAGTTGCCTTTTGTATCATCCAGCCCATGCGGTCTCCCTTGAGCAGGGCCACAATCAGATTAATCGGCAGGCAATCATTTTGCTGTTCTGAGATCTCCACAATATGCAAATCTACTTCCGTCCTATTTACCCGGACGATTTTCGCCTTGGCTATCACTCCGGAGCCGTCTATAAGTTCGACAAGGCTTCCTGGCCCCAAACGCCTCACGCGCGTCAAGTGATGCGCCTCCCTGCCAGTGAGGGTAAGTGTGCTCCCTGCCCTTGAGAGGGTATCAGATGATATCAGGAAACGAGCAAGGGTCATCAATCTGCAAACCTGAATTAGCTGCCTGCGGCAGGACTCTTTTTGACAGGATGAACAGGATTGTCAGGATAAATAAAAATCGTGTAAATCCTGTTCATCCTGTCTGGATAATGGAAATTCCCATAACATTAAAACATTATAATCTCACTCCTGGTAATTGAAATCAATATCTCGAACTTCAGACTTAAAAGATTTAAGCCGATATAAAAAGAACAGTGTAATCAAAGTCAAGACCACAAGGACTCACAGGCTCATGTCTCATCCATACTACAACCCTGACTATATCTTCCAAATCCTTGAAAAGGAAGGCCTTGTATCAAAAGAGCAGATCACTAAATTAACACCCAAGCTCTCCATACCTAGACGGAAGGGCCAGGATCTTGTGCAATGGCTGGATTCGCTGCAACTCCCCCGGACGGATTCCCCTGAGACTAATCTTGAAGAAGCAGATATTATTTCTCTTATTGCAAGAGATCATAAATGGACGTTCAGGCGATTGGACCCCTTACGTCTTGATATGGAGGTAGTGACAAAGACTCTTCCGGCCTCTTTTGCCAAAAAGCGCCTGGTCCTGCCTCTTTCGTGGGATGATGGAGAGCTCGACATAGTCTGCTACGACCCCGAAGATCAAGAGCTTCAACAGGATGTCGAGAGGGCATGTCAGGCCCGGACCCGTATCTCAGTAGCTCCCCGCAGAGACATCGAGCGCATTATAAGTGAATTCTTTGACTTCAAACAATCCATTGCTGCTGCTGAAAATGTGCTCAAAATTCCAACAGCGGATATATCCAACCTGGAACAGTATGTTCGGCTGGCAGCTCCGGATATCGCATCCTCAGACAAATACATACACAAGGCAGTGGATCACCTTTTTCAGTATGCCCTGGATCAGCGCGCCAGCGATATTCACATAGAGCCAAAGCGAACACAGTCCTGGATACGCCTTCGCATAGACGGAATTCTGCATACCATTTACCGTCTGCCCAGGGTAGTACACGAACCAATATGCACCAGAATAAAAACCATGTCCAGGCTGGATATAGCGGAAAAACGCCGGCCTCAGGATGGTCGTTTGAAAGTTGCCTGGAAAAAGGATGAGGCAGAGGTCAGGGTCTCTACTATACCGGTTGCCTTTGGTGAAAAGGTTGTACTGAGACTGCAAAGTGCGGATATACTCTTCAGCGACTTAAACGGGCTTGGATTCTCAGCAAGGGACCTTCAGGCCTACAACCATTTTATACAGAATAGCCATGGCATAGTACTTGTTACAGGGCCAACAGGAAGCGGAAAGTCTACTACGCTTTACTCTACACTTCGACACCTCAGCTCACCGGATATCAATATTATTTCTGTGGAAGATCCTATTGAGATGGTTTGCGAAGAGTTTAATCAGATAGCAGTCCAGCCACAAATAGATGTGACATTTGCTTCGATACTCAGGAACATACTAAGACAGGACCCGGACATCGTCATGATCGGGGAGATACGTGATGGTGAAACCGCCCGGTATGCCATACAGGCAGCCTTAACCGGCCACCTGGTCTTTTCCACTCTGCACACCAATGATGCTGTCAGCGCAATTACGAGGTTGAAGGACCTTGGCCTTGATCCTTACCTTATCGCATCCACCCTGATAGGAATTGTGGCACAACGGCTTGTGCGTATGGTCTGCAAACCGTGCGGTAAACCCGTAATGATCCCGGCGGATCGGCTAAGGGCCTTTGGCTGCCAAGCATCAGAACATGCACAGGCGAAAAAGGGCATGGGCTGCAGCCGCTGCCGCAATACGGGTTATTGGGGCAGAATCGGGATCTACGAGGTCTTCTCTGTCTCTGATACAATCAGAGAAATGATCAACTTGGAAGAAAATGAAGAAACCATTAAAAAGCAGGCATTCAAAGAGGGAATGAGGACACTAAAGCACGATGCCTGCAAAAAACTTCTTTCAGGGATAACCACCATTGAAGAGGTGATCAAAATTACCTCATCATAGAAAAAATTGGCTAAAACCCTTCTTCCAGAATTGAGTTTGAAGTTCCTGTTTATCCGGGTTAGAATAATAACACCGAGCCTCTTACAAAATCCGGAGTTTTTGCAAGAGGCTTACAATTATTGGAAAAACATTGATGCTGGATCAAGAACGATTAAACATAGATTATCCCTCGGACGTACAGGTCATCCATCTGGGGACCAGGGAGATTATCCTTATCGGTACGGCCCATATCTCTAAGGATTCGGTCGATTTGGTCCGCAGGGTGATTAAAAGCGAAACGCCGGACTGCGTGTGCGTGGAACTTGATGCCAAAAGGTACGAGACGCTGTCCAAAAAGAAACGTTGGGAATCCCTGGATCTTAAGGAAATCATCCGCAAAAAGCAGCTCAGCACCCTGTTGTTCAACCTGATGCTGGCTTCCTATCAGAAAAAGCTGGGAAACCAACTTGGGGTATTACCCGGTACGGAACTTCTGGTGGCTGTGAAGACTGCGGAGGAAAAAGGGATTCCCATAGCCCTGTGCGACCGCGATGTCAGGGTCACTCTGCGGCGGGCTTGGCATGCTACATCATTTTTCAAGAAAAACTATCTGCTGGCCAGTCTATTCGCTGGATTGTTTGATCGGACTGAAATCACCGAAGAAAAGCTGAACGAATTAAAGAAAACAGATGTCCTTTCAGAACTTATGCTGGAACTGGGGCAGGTCCTGCCGGAGCTGAAGCAGGTCCTTATCGACGAACGAGATACGTTTTTATCTGAAAGAATCAAGAACGCAGAGGGCAAGCGAATCGTTGCAGTGGTGGGAGCAGGCCATGTCGAGGGAATCAAAAAGGCGTTGTTGGAAGACAGGCATGCCCAGATGGAGGAGATCAATGTTATTCCGCCTGTCTCCCCGATCTGGAGAATTCTGGGCTGGTCTATCCCTGCGGTAATCCTTGCCTCTCTCGGAGCAATCGCATGGAACAAAGGGTGCGATGTAGCTGGTGAAAATATTATTTACTGGATCTTGGCTAACGGCATTCCTTCTTCCATAGGGGCAATGCTGGCCTTAGCTCACCCGTTTACCATTGTCTCCGCCTTTGCCGCGGCGCCTGTGACCAGTTTGACGCCTGTCATCGGTGCCGGCTATGTCACCGCCTTTGTCCAAGTTTTGGTTCAGCCGCCAGTGGTCAGGGAGTTTGAAACAGTACTGGAAGACATGTCCACGTTGATCGGCTGGTGGAAAAACAAGCTGCTTAAAGTCTTTTTGGCTTTTTTGCTTCCAGGCCTCGGTAGCATGATCGGCTCCTGGATTGGTGGATATGAGATCATCTCCAACCTGTTTTGAGATCAATTATTTGAGATCAACTAATCGTACTTCCGTTAATATGGACACCATTGCCGTTTTTTGCTACAAGTGAACTGAAGGCATTTTGTGGTTCCTCTGAAGACATGGAGTTCCCAAAAAGTCTGGATCAAAGGGGGTTATATCGCATAAGCGTTAGTTATTTTTGCACCGGATGGACTAATGAACATCGAACATCGAACGTCCAACATCGAATG
>CBETWD010000194.1:0-4460 GCA_965539945.1 uncultured bacterium | reverse complement strand
CGTACTCCCTGTACTTCAAGTGCCCGACAACAAAGCAGATGCGGTGCCATGTGAATGCTTACCTATTTCCGAATCTCAAATATCCCGACAAGGCTGTGCCCCATTCCTGTCCCTGGCTGCATGTCCATCTCCAGCTTGCGTAGAGAATAGCCTAGATGCGGTTCTATCACATTGGCACGGACATCCCCCCATTTGAGCCACGCCGTTCCCTCGATAAGCCTGCGCATGCTGTGCATTGCATCCTTCAGGGGCTCAGGATAATAGGGGAGCACATCAGGGACCGTAGGCATATTCTCCGTCTCTGAGTCATACTCACTGAGCAAGGAGATGGTATATTGTATCAACGCATTACAGGACATGAAAAACATTTCAAAAAAGTTATTGAGGTATCCAAAATCCTGAAAGGGCACGTAGTCCACCAGAAGGCTTTCCAGGTCCGTACGCACGTACCCCTCGAAGAGGGAGTTTACCTGTGTGCGCAGCTTTGGACAGTTCTTATTGTAATCACCCGTATCCGTATGCCTGCCGATCAGTATGGAGCGGTCGAAAAATGCCAGGGGCTTGATCTCTGCTCCTGATTCAGCGGCTGCCTCATCCATAATCCGCATGACCTCATCCCGCGTTATGAGACGTAGAGGAAAAACCGCAGCATCAGCCCGGTCCCGTATTTCTTCCGGGTAAATGTAAGAGATGCGATAATCCATAAAGTACTCTTGATCCGGTGGATAATGCCAGAGATCCTGCCATTCATAGGAATACCGGCCCAACCAGTCACCCATAAAAAGAGCCTTCTCCGGGGCATGCCTGCATATATCCGAGATGATCTTCACGTTCTGCTCATCGTGGAAATGGGACATGGTGCCATAGGAAGTGAGATAGATATCAAAGGGATCTTGTTTTTTCACAGATTCGGGCAGACCTGTGGACAGGTCGTCTTGAATAAATCGCACCTTGGGATAATGACCATAATCTGCCTCAGCCTGCTTGATCAGCTTATCATTGATCTCTATTCCTACATATTCTTTGAGCATATCCGGGGTGATGACCGCCGTGATATATTCGTATATGCCCGGATCTTTGGCGGTGACGCCCATAATAAGGTCATAGCCGTCTCCGCTGCCACAGCCCAAATCAAGGATGCGGAGGCGCTCCAGATGCGCCTTTTTTTGTTCTACCATTTCGTTCAATGCAGGACGCAAAAATATCCCCGTGACCTGGTCTTCCCAGAACCTCCTGACGTTATCATACTTTCCCAGCAGGCCCGAGGCCTTGTCATATTTCCCTGTACCCGCTGCCTGGGAATAGGCCTCTTTTTCTGACATGATTTACACCCTTCTTGCTAATGTGCCGCCATGGTCTTCAGGATATCAGTCGCATCAAAAGCGTCTCTGCAATGGGCATCAGCGCCTATCTGATCAGCGAATTCCTTGGATGTGGGCGCACCGCCAATGAGCACCTTCACCCTCTCTCGAATACCCTCTTCCTTAAGTTTCTCTATCACGTCTCCCATCACCCGCATGGTTGTGGTCAGAAGGGCTGATAGTCCCAGGAAAGGTGCCTGATGCTCCTTCACCGCCCCTATAATCCGATCAACAGGGACATCAGTGCCCAGATCGATCACCTCGTAGCCTGCGCCCTTCAGCATAATGGATACGATGTTTTTGCCTATGTCGTGGAGATCTCCTTGCACAGTACTGATAATAAACTTTCCCTTAGTCTCTACACCTGCCTTAAGTAAATACGGACTCAGGAGATCCATGGCCACACCTACACACTCGGCTGAGGCCAGCATGTCCGGGATCAGATACTCTCCGCTCTCGAATTTTTCCCCAACCACTTCCATGGACCCGGTCAAGGCCTCCAGGACTATCGACTTTGGATCGACTCCATCCCTGATGGCTTTCTTGACCAGTTCCGTCACAGCAGGCTTACCCTCGAAGCCTTCATCAAAACCCTCGTCCTCTGCCTCCAAGCGACCCTGTATGACATTAAATGCGATTTTCTCCACAAGTATCTGTTGGTCCATGAATTCTCCTCGTCTTTATCTTTATTCAGCAACCTGCCTGAGCCCCGGCAAAATCCCGGGGATTTCATTAAAGATGCGATCCACCGTGGTTTGATCCAGGTGTTGTGCAGGTTCCTTCTCTTTTTGGTTCATATAGTCCAGGGCATTCTCCAGGACTTTATCTTCCAACTCCTTGGCCTCGAATCTGTACGGGTCTGAAACATCACCCGCCTGCATGGCCTTGCGGGCATGACGTGCAAAGAGCCGGTGAGGGGATGCCATGACCCTCTTCACGATGTTGATCATATCCGCAGTTATTGAGGAATCAATTTTAGGCTCCCGCAGACAGTGCTTGATTTTACCGATCTGCTCGTTATCCAATACTGCCTGGAGAGGACAGAAGCTGTTTGTCCTGTCCAGGAGACCAAAGGCATAATGGATGTACTGCGCACCACTCATGGCCATATGGAGATGGGTAAAAAGTTTCTCAAATGCGGCTTGCATGCCGGGCACCTTGGCGTCTCCTACTCCTGCTGAAGAATAACAGGGGATTTTATAAAACCGGGCCATTTGGACGCAATCAATGTTATACTGGTTGAACTCAGGACACCCGTACAGATCAAAAAGGTTATCCAGCCTGACCCGTACGGGGACACTCCCGTAAAGTACAGGCGCCCCCTCTTTGATCAACTGGGTGAAAGTAATACCGGCCAGGATCTCGGCATTGATCTGGGCCACCATTCCCGCTTCTTGAATGGGAGCTGAAGATCCCCCCTGCGGTGAGGAGGAAATGACAAGGGGAAGGCCGCTCTCCACAATAGCGAATACCTTTTCCGCTGTATCATCCACGATCTGCAGCGGGCTTTTAAATACGCAGGCAATAAAGGATATGACCGGGTTTTTTCTCAGCTCATCGTGACCGCCCGCGATGATTTCCGCCATTTTTATTACATCTTTAAGTCTTTCCAGTTTGGTCAAGCCGGCCTGGACATGCTTGGTTATGTTGTTCAGGCTTGCAAAAAATTTATTCACGTCGTGGTTATCCTGAGTGATGTCCGGATCTTGGATATTCAAGGGCCGGATAAAGAAATCAAGGTGCTCCAACTGTTCACACAGCCTTGCAGCACGAGAGAGCAGTGTCGTATCACCCCTGAGTTCCCTGAACCTCGGAACCTTGACCTTTACCTGTGAGTCATCAACGCTCACAAATTCCTCCATATACGTATCGACCCAGACATTGGCCTCGGAACCGGTCCCGAAGTATACACGCGGGACCTCGGCATCCAACAGCAGCCGGTTTTCCGGTTTGCGTGCTCCCAGGACAAGTCGCGATGGGGCCTTAGACACGGCATCCCTGATCAGTCCCTGTGGTAAACTCACGCGCCAGCAAAACGTGCCTGAAGCTTCTTGTTCTTCACGAACCTTGGCCCCGTGAGCCTTAAATAAATTTGCAACTCTCTTGTTGTAACACCATATTCCTGGATCATTCAGGATACTCATAGAGGCGTCGTCGAGCCATTTAACATGGTCCCGGTTCAGCCGTTCATAAGGCTTTACCAGTACTCCCTGCCTGTATGGTCCGCACACAGGGTCCTCGGTTCGGCCGTTATTTACCGGTTGTTCATTATCCATATCGTCCTCAACTACCTCGAAAGGCTCGGGTGTATCTCCGGCAATGTCTATCTTTGCCCGTCAGGACCTCGGCGGCCTTCACGGCCTTCATCAAGGTCTGATTCAACGGATCCATAATCGCTGCATCCAGGCCGGCATAAACGGCCATGTGCAAAAATGCTGCATTGAGACCGGGCCGGCCAGGCAGACCGTATGAAACATTGGAAAGACCCATTACGACCCTGGCTGCAGGAAATCGTTTTTTTATTTCGGCAATGGTATAAAGCGTGACCAATCCCTGTTTGACATCAGTGCTGACAGGCAAAACCAGAGGATCAAAATATACATTTTCAATCGGCACACCGTATTTTTTGCAAGCCGATGCGATGTTTTCGCAGGCACGAAGCCGATCTTCAACTGTCTTGGGGATACCTGTTTCATCCATGGCCAGTCCGACTATGGGGGTCCGGTACCGTTCGGCCAAGGGCATTACCTGTGCGAGATTTTTCTCTTCCGCCTTAGTCGAGTTGATCAGACTCGGCCTTCCGCTTCGCACCCGGAGACCTGCCTCCAGCACTGCGGGGTCCGCGCTGTCGATACAAAGAGGTGTCTCTATTCCCTCCTGGATCGTCTTAATTGCCCATTGCATGGAAACGATTTCGTCCTCCATGGACCCAATGCCGGTTCCCACGTTCACGTCTATAAAACCCGCGCCGGCGGCAGACTGGACTTTTGCCAAATCCAGAAGTCCGGCACTATCCTGTTTCTGTACTATGGATTTTATGCCGGTAAGGGTGGCATTGATTTTTTCTCCAATGATAATCACAAAAAATTCCTCATTTAA
>CBETWD010000193.1:0-4489 GCA_965539945.1 uncultured bacterium | reverse complement strand
AAGGCCAATGAACTCAGGGATGCTCAGTACAAAAGAGATGATATTGATCTGAGTGAAGAGTGGTAAGAGGGAGACAGCCCTCTGTCCAAGGGCTTAAATTGCTTTGGGATATGAATTCACAGAATATTTTGAAAGGGAAGTATTGAGAAAACGCCCATACATCAGAAAAGAGTGGTGCATTGCCGTGTTAAAAAATCCCACAAAATCTGAACCGCAAGAAAAGAACCGTTATCGCTTTTGGGCGCCCATCGAGGAACTTGGAGGTCGCTTTCTTCGAGTTATTACACTCGAGGACAAGGTAACGATACATAATGCTTTCCCAGATAGGAGTTTCAAGCCATGAGAATCGCCTATTATCCTGAAACAGACTCAATGTATATTGATTTTTCAGCAAAAGAGAGTGTGGAAAGCAAAGAGATATCGCCTGGTGTTGTCCTTGATTATGATTCCGCGGGAAATCTCGTAGGGCTTGATATTGATAATGCAAGCGAGAAATTGGATTTGCGAGAGTTAATTCTCGATCAACTCCCTGTAACTAAACAGACAATCGCAGCATAGTAAGGGTTTGAGCGAGGACCGGCGATTCGCCGGCACTTATTTAAGAGGGAGACGTTTCCATGTCAAAAGACATAAAAGGATCGGTAATGGTTGTTGGCGGCGGGATTGCCGGGATACAGTCCGCTCTGGATCTGGCGAATTCAGGCTTCCTCGTGCACATGGTTGAAAAATCCGCTGCCATTGGTGGTGTGATGAGCGCGTTGGACAAGACCTTTCCCACCAATGACTGTGCTATGTGAATTATCTCCCCCAAACTGGTCGAGGTCGGCCGGCACCTGAACATCAATCTTATCACCCTGGCGGATGTGGAATCCATTGAGGGTGATGCGGGGAATTTTCGAGTAACTGTCCGTGAGCGTCCCCGCTATGTGGACATGGATAAATGTATTGCCTGCGGGATCTGTGCCGAGAGATGCCCCCGCAAGGTCAAGGATGAATACAACCAGGGCCTGGCTAAGCGCAAGGCCATCTATGTGCAATATGCCCAGGCCGTACCGCTCAAATATGTGATTGACGCGGATCACTGCATCTATTTCAAGAAAAAGGGCAGATGTAAGGCCTGTGAAAAGTACTGTCCGGCAGGTGCTATTGATTTCACTCAGAAAGAGAAGATACATAAAATAGAAGTAGGGTCTGTTATCCTGTCCACCGGCTTTAAATCCTTTGATCCCAGCGGGTATGATGTTTACGGATACGGCAACCTTCCAAATGTTATCACAAGCATGGAGTTTGAGCGGATCTTGAGCGCTTCAGGTCCTTTCCAGGGCCATCTCCAACGCCCTTCTGATAATGAGCCTCCCCAAAAGATTGCGTGGCTTCAGTGTGTCGGGTCTCGCGATTTACATGCCGGGTGCCATGAGTATTGCTCGGGCGTGTGCTGTATGTATGCGATCAAGGAGGCGGTCATTGCCAAGGAACATGCCGGGAGCGACCTGGATACGGCCATCTTTTTCATGGACATGCGGACCCCAGGGAAGGAATTTGACAAATACTATGATCGTGCCAGGGATGAGGCAGGGGTCCGGTTCATAAGGTCACGGGTCCATTCTGTCGAGCGTGCAGGGGGACCCGGTTCGGATGATCTGCGGATTATATATGTGAGCGAAGATGGCAAGCTGAAGGAAGAAATTTTCAACCTGGTCGTGCTTTCAACTGGTCTTGAGATATCCGAAGAAGTGCGCAAACTGGCCCAAGACCTCAGGATTGACCTTGATCTTCATGGTTTTGCCAAAACCAGTTCCTTTACGCCGGTTGCCACTTCCAGGCCAGGTGTCTTTGTCTGCGGTGCCTTTGCCGGCCCAAAGGACATCCCACAATCGGTCATGGAGGCATCGGCTGCCTCTTCAGCCTGTGCGGTGCTGCTAGCCGATTCGCGAAATACACTTACACAGGAAAAGACTTATCCGCCGGAAGACCCGATTATTTATGAAGAACCCAGGATCGGGGTCTTTGTATGCCATTGCGGCATCAATATCGGAGGGGTTGTAGATGTACCGGCGGTCCGCGACTATGCCGAGACCCTGCCCAATGTGGTCTATGTAGCTGACAATCTGTTTTCATGCAGCCAGGATACACAGGGGCTCATACGGGATGCCGTGAAGGAAAACCGCCTGAATCGTGTAGTTGTGGCTGCATGTACTCCCCGTACCCATGAACCTCTTTTCCAGGAAACGATCCGGGATGGGGGCCTGAATCCATATCTTTTTGAATTTGCCAATATCAGGGACCAGGATGCATGGGTGCATCAAAAGGAGCCTGAAAAGGCTACTGAGAAGGCCAAAGACCTTGTAAGGATGTCTGTGGTCAAGGCGGCATTGCTTGAACCCATTGAACCTCTGCTTTTAGGGAACAGGCATAAGGCGCTGGTTATCGGCGGGGGCGCAGCCGGCATGATCGCTGCGCTGGACCTGGCTGACCAGGGGTTCAAGACCTTCATTGTGGAACAAAAACCAAAACTTGGGGGACATGCAAAATATGTCAGGAAGACATGGAAAGGTGAAGATGGAAGGGCCTTTCTTGCAGACCTCAAAGAACGTGTCCGGGGTCATGAGCAAATCGAGGTATTGCTGGACACAAAAATCAGCCATGTATCGGGTTTTGTAGGTAATTTTACAACTACTGTAACAACAGGATCCGCTGAGCAAGAACTGGAGCATGGTGTTATCATTCTGGCCGTTGGCGCGAAATCCCTTAAGCCGGACGAGTACCTTTACGGACAGAGCGATCTGGTAATGCGATGGCATGAGCTTGAAAAACTCTTTGAAAAAGAGCCTGAAAGGCTTGAGCAGGCCGAGGCAGTTGCCTTTATACAGTGTGTGGGGTCCCGCGAACCCGAACGTCCCTATTGCTCAAAGTTTTGCTGTACCTCATCTTTGCAGCAGGCCATTGATTTCAAGACACGGAAACCCGGCCTGGATGTCTATGTGCTCTATCGCGACATCCGCACTTATGGCCAGAGGGAAGAACTATACAGAAAGGCCAGGGAGCTGGGTGTAATATTCATCCGCTACTCGCTTAATGAAAAGCCTGTGGTGGAAGAAGCCAGGATCAACGGCAAAGACAAACTGAAGATTACGGTCAAAGACCATATACTCGGCATCCCCCTGGAACTCCATGTGGATTACCTGGACCTGGCCACGGCCATTATCGCAAGGGGCGAGGAGGAACTCGCCAAGATGCTGAAAGTGCCGCTTAACGAGGACGGCTTCTTTCTCGAGGCGCACATGAAGTTGAGGCCTGTAGATTTTGCCACTGACGGGATATTTGTGTGCGGTATGGCCCACTATCCCAAGCCCCTTGAGGAATCCATAGTCCAGGCAAAGGCAGCCGCTGCACGGGCCGCATCAGTGTTGATCAAAGAGTCAGTGGAAGTTGAGCCCACTGTTTCAGTAATCGATCAGGAAAAGTGCATTGGCTGCGGCCTGTGTGAGGTCTCCTGTCCGTTTGGGGCCATACACCTTGTCAAGGTCTTAGGGCAGGGATACAAGGCTGAGAATATCTCGGTCCTCTGTAAGGGTTGCGGGATCTGTGCCGCGGCCTGTCCGCAAAAGGCCATTGATATGAAACACTTCCGCGATCGCCAGATCCTTGCAATGATTGAGGCAGGAGGGGAGGGGTGAGTTGCTGGTTGCTGGTTACCGGTTGCGGGTTGCGAGTGAATGAAGGTAGGTAATATGGACATGAGTAAATCATTTGAACCGAAAATCCTGGCATTTCTGTGTAACTGGTGTGCCTATGCAGGTGCGGATCTGGCAGGGGTTTCCCGGCTCCAATATCCTCCGACC
Source organism: uncultured bacterium (assembly GCA_965539945.1). Classification (GTDB taxonomy): domain Bacteria; phylum Desulfobacterota; class Dissulfuribacteria; order Dissulfuribacterales; family UBA3076; genus UBA3076. The sequence goes on along the minus strand of CBETWD010000193.1, from coordinate 647 downwards.
ATCCGTTCGATTCGGGTAATGTGTTCAGGCCGGGTTGATCCTGTCTATATTATAGACGGCCTGAGGAGCGGATTTGACAGCGTCTTTGTCTCCGGGTGACACCTCGGAGAATGCCATTACCAGGATGGTAATGAATATGCGGCCAATAGGGTGGAACTGGTTCAATATTTACTGGATCTGTCAGGTATCGGGCGGGACCGCGTGCAACTGCGCTGGGTCAGTGCGGCTGAAGGACAGCTTTTTGCCAAATATGTAACCGAGGTGAGCAATATTACACAAGAACTAGGCCCTTTTGATCCTGAGGAGTTCAGGCTTCCCCTTGCGGCAGTTGAACAGACGCTTAATTGCCCCAGGATTCGTTGGCTGCTGGGGTTGACAAAGCAACTCACCGAACAGGTTAATGTTTACAATGAAAAGCTAAAGGATAAGGATTTTAAAAGATTGCTCCTGCAGGCCACGGAAGAAGAATATCACAAGGCCCTGATAATGGCGGCCCTTGAAGAAGGCCCCCGGTCTGTGAGGGAGATGGCAGAAGAGACCGGCTTGCCCGTATATACGGTCTCTCTGCGTCTAAACGAACTGGAGAGATGCAATCAGGCAGGTCTGAAGGAGTATAGTGGCAGCACCCCGATATTCATGGGTATGTA
>CBETWD010000192.1:0-4502 GCA_965539945.1 uncultured bacterium | reverse complement strand
AGTGCCCGACAACAAAGCAGATGCGGTGCCCTGTGAACGCTTACGGCACTTCAAATACTTGCATCTGCATAATTCAGGACCTGCCGCACTTTCCTGACCAACTCGTCTATTGTAAAAGGTTTGCTGAGATAAGGCAGATCGCTCTCTCTCAGTTCTTCACATATCTGATGATCTGAGCCATGGCCGCTACAGAATAACACCTTAATATCAGGATTGATTTCCTTGAGTTTCTCATAGGCCTCTTTACCACCCATCCGAGGCATAATCATGTCTAGGAGTACAAGGTCAATAGTGTGTTCGAATGCCTTGTAGACATGTATGGCCTCTAGCCCGTCTTGTGCCAGCAACACTTTATAACCATAAGTGGAAAGGATCTCCAGTGTCAAATCCCTGGTAATTTCTTCATCATCAACTACTAAGATAGTCTCTGATCCGGCCAATGCCTGATTTTTTATAGGTTCTTTTGCAAGTTCCGGGACAGACTCTGTTACAGGAAAAAAGAGCTCAAAAGTGGTTCCCTGTCCATTCTCACTTTTAACATGGATAAATCCTTCACTGTTTTTTACAATCCCGTAAGCCATGGCAAGCCCAAGCCCGGATCCCTTGCCTACTTCTTTGGTTGTAAAAAAAGGATCGAATATCCGGTCCATTACTTCCGGCTCAATGCCAATCCCGGTATCACTGATGCTTATGCAAACATAACGACCGGGATATGCTATGAAATCCGGGCAACGGGCACGAACTTCTTTGTATCCGACTTCACTCGTGGCCACCAAAAGGCACCCTCCATCAGGCATGGCGTCCAGAGCATTGAGGCATATATTTAAGATGGCCTGCTGGACCTGGGTGGGGTCACACTTGATCAAAGGGAGATCTTCCTGAAGAGAGAATTCCGTCTCTATATTCTCCGGCAAAGAGCTTTTCATGAGTTCCAATGTTTCCTGCACAATCTCATTGACCGCAGACGCAAGGGATCGTTCGGGCCGGCTGTCACGACTGAAAGCCAGAAGCTTTGTCACCAGGTCGGCAGCCCTCAGGCTGGACCGCTCGATGATATCTGCATAGCGTCCAATATCAGACTCCCCCCCTGTTTTCAGCTTTAAAAGATTAATGTAGCCCAGGATACCAGTAAGTATGTTATTGAAGTCATGTGCTATGCCGCCAGCCATAGTCCCGACGGATTCGAGCTTTTGGGCCTGCAATAATCTGCTTTCAATGCGTTTTTTATCCGTCAGGTCAGTTAACATGGCCAGGCAGCCACTATACTGATCGTCTGTCATGATGGGAACACTGCTGATCAGAACACTCACAGGGTCACCTGACTTCCGCTGCAATACAATCTCCTCCTTGGCTGTTCTACCCTTCATATTCTCCATAAGTACTCGAAGGAGAACCTTTTTCCCTTCTTCGTTTACAAGACTGTATATGCTGTGATCCACCAGATTCTCATAACCCAGCATTTCTCCCAGATGGCAGTTTGAAAACCTGATTGTCCCGTTTCCATCCAGGATCCATATGCCCTCGTTAACGTTCTCTACGATTTCGCGATACTTGCGCTCCGAGTCTTCGAGTTTCCTGTAGAGGTTTGCATTCTCAAGGGCCATGGCAATTTGGTTGGCAAAACTGGTAAGAAAATCCTTATCAAATTCCGTGACAAGATCCCTGTCATTTTGATTATCCCCCAGCATGATACCGATTAACCGGCCCCGCACAGTCATGGGCACCAAAACAAAGGCCTTTGGCTTTAACCTCAGTAAAAGGGGATTTTGAGGGTTAAGGAATATCTTGTCTACGTCTTTTACCAGGACAGACCTTTTTTCTCTGGCAGTACGGGCAATGATATTGTCCTTCTTGGCCAGGGGTATTTGATAATCCTTAAGATCTGAAAGGGTGTCGGGTTCCACCCCCACTGCGTGAATCAGAATCAGGCTGTCTTTGTCTTCATCAAACAGGAATATCCCTGCCCTGTCGAGGTGGGCTACCTCCAGAAGCCGTTTGAGTATCATATCCAGGAGTTCTTCCAGCTTTAGTGTAGAAAGGATGGCAGTGCCGGACTCCTGAAGGGTGGTGAGTTGATCCACCTTTCGCTGCAAATCCTGGTTGAGTTGATAGATCTGATTATACTTTTCTCTGAGGATTTCCTTATCTCTCTCAAGCTCCTTTCTGCTGTCCTGGGATATCTTCCAGGGTGTGAATATCCTGTGATAAAAGTCTTTGATCCTGTTCCGGGTCTCCCACTGGAGATGGTATTCGCAGTATTTATCCCCTTTGAAGAAACACCTGGTCTCTTCCAAGCGGCTGGGAGGGAGACCCCATATCACCGGAATCGCCTGATAAACGCCCTTATTCATCAAGCACATATCACGGCTGAGGGGGATGTCCTTTGACCAGATAAGACGTATTACGGCGTTATTACGGGAAGAACTCAGCAGTTCTATCCTTTTGGTCCTGTTGAAATGGTCATTTACCTTCTGGGTATGCTTGATTCCCTTAGCTGGATTACCAAAGGCATAGATTATAATCCCCTGAATGTAGCCCAGACGCCGCTTCAATACTGAGTTAAAGCCTATCTTATAAGCTGCATCCTCGTCGCCCAAAATCCTCCTGGCCCTCTTATAAAGCTGAATCATCAGGCTGGATGAAATCCAGTTGTTTGGATCAGAAAGGAATGCCTTTGGGTCGGATATCCCTGCCATTTCCGACCCGAGATCCTTAAAGAGCTGAGCTAATTTTCCAGGCTCCCTCTCTTCGACATATTCAATGACGGCAAGGGAATTAATGCAACTGTTGTGTTTTTCCATTACGAACTATTTCACTGTCAATTTTCTAACGCAATTAAGTCAAAACTGAGAACCAATAGAAAAGGATAATATATATTTCAGGCATAGCCATGCTCTTTTAGAAGTTGCAATTAAGAATACATTAACAACAAAGATTAATAAATAAAGCTAATTATAGCTAATTATAGCTTTTGGGCAAGCGCCTGTACATTACCAGAACAGCATAAATGGGTGGCACCAATTCTGCATAGTTATATGTATTAGTAACACCAATAGGCCAACCTGTTACTTCATTTCTGAACACTTCTGTTTCAACTAGTAGAAAAATTCTGTTTTCCCGGAATCTTAGAAAAAATAAAATTTCCTTGAGGAATTTGATCAGCTTAGCACAGGTCTCATAAAGTTCGTATTACATTTTTATAAAATGTGCTACGCTTTACAATTCACACCCATATCCTCTTTGCCAGTAGTGCTGAAAGGAGAAATACAGAAATAATTACATACTATCAACTAATTAGTGCCTGAACGAAAAGTCCGTTTTCTTGTAGGTTGGGTTGAGCCCACAAGGTTATGTTGGGTTTCGTACCTCAACCCAACCTACTAAAATCAGACACTTACAAAAATATAATTTCAGCAGGCGAAACCCAACGAATCATTCGAGTGGGTTTTCGTTCAGGCACTAATTATAAAGAGCCACATAATATAATTCTTAAATCCATAACATTGCATAAAGGAGGACATGATGCGTGGGATACCCAATGTTGCCGGTCTTGGTCTAAGTCAGTTCTTTCAACTTTCCTTCAATGTAAAATTGGCTCGGTTGTTACCTTTCGCCTGCCTACGCATCTACCTCTATCTACTGGGTTTTTTATACTTCTCCTTAAAACAGACTGATAAAAAAAAGATAGCACTTTGCCTGGACCATGTCCTGAGGTTTAATCTCAAAAAACCCCCTTCTTACAAAACCTTTCTGGGAATTTTTGATCATTATTTTGAAAAATTAATAATGGCCCACAGACCTTTATCTGAGATGATTGATTTTTTGCGCCTGCGCCTACATATCAAAAACAAGGGGTATCTGGACAAGATCACAAAAACAGGCAAAGGGTGCATCCTTGTTACCGGACATTTCGGGGCGGTAGAGTTCCTTCCACTGTCATTGGCCATGAACGGCTACAAAATCGCATTGATATGCCGATTCAAGACCAAAAAGCTAAAAAATGAACTTATAAAAAGGGCAAGAGAATTTGATGTCATATTGATAGATGCCGGTGAACCTAAAGTGGCATTCAAGGCACTGCGGGCCATTAAGAACGGTAGAATACTGATCACAGAATGCGACGAATTCTCAGAGTGGCGCCCGCACTCTGATAAGCAAGTCTCAGTCTTTGGCCACAAGATGCCACAGGACAGGACACTGGACTTCTTACAACGCAGGGCCAAAGTGCCTGCACTTTTGGGACTTATAAGGCGAGAAAAAGGTGGCTTTACGTTATGTATTGATCCCCTTGCAGATGGTCGCAAAGATGAATCTTTGTCTGCCAGGGCATGGAACAGGCTTGAGGACTATATACTCAGCTATCCCCAACAGTGGTATCAATGGAAAGATGCTGCAACAGCACTGTCTGAACACATTGTCATGGACAACAAGAAGGATACCCTGGAAGTCCCATTAACACCTACTGAACGCCCTGTTCTATCTGCCAATTTTTCGTAATCGTT
>CBETWD010000191.1:0-4512 GCA_965539945.1 uncultured bacterium | reverse complement strand
GTAAACGCTTACAGTTCGGTGGGTTGCGGTAAAACGGGCGTTGTAATCCCGTGAATGGTTACCCCATTTCTATGGGCTCGAATGGACTCGATGGGATGAAGGACGTTTTATAAAAATCAAAAACCTGTAAGTAGGATTGAGATGGCAATCGTATTACCCTTTCGTGGAATAAGATACAATACTGATCAAGCCGGGGATATGGCCCAACTGGTAGCCCCGCCTTATGATGTAGTTGATGATGAGAAACGGGATAGCCTTGTATCAAGAAATCACCAAAACATTTTTTCCCTTGAATTATCCAAACCTGATGTCAGCGGAATACATAAAGTAGACAAATACACCTGCGCAAAAAAGAAATTTGAAGACTGGTTATCCCAAAAAATCTTAGAGCAAAAAGATGGACCTGCTATCTATCCCTATGATATCAGCTTTTCGACCCCAAGTGGCAATTCCTGCAGAAAAGGATTTGTGGCATTGGTGCGCGTGGAAGACTGGGAGAGTCGAATTGTGCGTCCCCATGAACGGACCTTCGACAGGGTGACGGAAGATCGATTTCGTCTACTTCAAGCTACAGAGGCCCAGTTCAGTCAAGTTTTCATTCTCTATCGCCACAGCCAGGATGCTGCCGGTATCTTAGCCGGGTCTGAAAGAAAAAAACTTTATACAGTAAAAGACGAGGCGGGGAATACCCATAAATTATGGAAGATAACCGACGTGGACAGACTGAAATCTCTTCATGAGTGTCTGTTAGAAACTGTTTTATATATAGCTGACGGTCATCACCGTTACACCACTGCCATTAAATACCGAAACGAGATGCAAAAGGTTTATGGAAAAGATCCGTCAAAGCCTTATAACCACCTGATGGTTTATCTCGTAGATTCAGAAGATCCCGGCCTTGTGGTCTTTCCGGTTCACAGGGTTGTCACCCCGCCGGAGGCTTTGGATCTAGAGCTTATAGAAGCCACTGCGTCTCAGGTGTTCGATGTTGAACAAATCTCTCGTATGAAAGATCTGGAACCAGAGCAACTGTGCACCAATTTGATTCAATGCCTTGACAAAAAACCGCAGAGGCGAGGGATTGGAGTAATTTTCGGAAAAAGAAAAACAGCACAAATCTGGTGGCAGAAAGCGACAGATCAAAACAGGCTATTATCGCACTTACACCCTGCCCTGTCAGAACTCGATGTAATGCTGCTGGAAGAGGCCGTTATCAAGGGAATCTTTAAAATTAACCCCCAGAGCCTGGAGGCGGGAAAGACCATAAAGTTCACAATAGATGCACCAGGTGCCGTTAAGGCATTAGATGAAAACGATGTACTTTTTATCCTGCGGCCCACACCGGTTAATCAGGTCCTGGATGTAGCTGATACAGGACTTATCATGCCCCACAAATCAACCTACTTTACCCCAAAGATCTTGACTGGCCTGGTAATCAACTCGGTGGACAAGAATAAATCAGTGTGGACCCCAGGACCTTAGCCAAGAAAAAACTTCAGACGTTCCCGGCGACTCGAATGTCTTAACCTGTTCAGGGCCTTTTTCTCTATCTGACGGATGCGCTCGCGTGACACATTGAACCGCTTTCCTATCTCCTCCAGGGTATATTCGCTATCCTCACCTATCCCGAAGCGGAGACGAATAATCTTCTCCTCCCTTGGACTGAGAGTGGCCAGGATGCCCTTAATCCGCTCTGTAAGCTCCCTCTCCCGCACCGTCTCGTAAGGAGAGACAATATCCATATTTTCAATAAAGTCCCCTAAGGTGCTGTCTTCATTTCCAACTGGTGTCTCCAAAGAGACCGGTTCCTTTGATGCCTCCAGAATAGACAAAATTTTTTCCAAGGGCAGCCCGGTTCGCAGTGAAATCTCAGCAGGTGTAGGTTCCCGGCCAAGCTCCTTGAGGAGGGCATAAAATGCCTTAAAGAACTGACTGCGGAGTTCCAAGAAATGCACTGGAAGGCGTATTGTACGGGTCTTATCCAGGATGGCCCTGGTAATAGCCTGGCGTATCCACCAACTGGCGTATGTAGAAAACTTGTTGCCCTTTGTGTAGTCAAATCTGAAAACCGCTCGCATAAGACCGAGATTACCCTCCTGAATAAGATCAGAAAGTGACAGGCCTTGATGCATATACCGTTTGGCAATGCTCACCACCAAACGGAGATTGGCATTTATCATTTCATCTTTGGCCACCTCTATTCTTACCCGATGCCCTTTGACGATGACCTCGAGAGGTTTAAGGCTGTCATCCTCGTCATAAATCTCCATAACGCTGGTAACAGCACTTACTAAATAATTTAACTGCTGCTTTTTGGGCTTAAGGGTGGGATCACGACGCCTCCATGTGCGGATTTGTTCCCTCAAGGCCTCCATTGCAGGCAGATCCGAGGGATGTTCCGTGATAGCCTTAATAATCCCATTAAAGCCATCTCTGATAGTACGGCTGAGATCTTGCTCCTTCTCAGGAGTAAGAAGCTCATAGCTACCCATTTCTCGCAGATAGGTGGTGGTAATCTCCTCTGAGTCAGTATGACCTCCAGCATCAAGAACCACTGTAGGAGTCTCAGATTCAGTCTCATCAGAAATAGCCTCTGGTCTTTTTTCGACCAAACCCTTTTTCACTGCGAGTTCTTTTAACACCTCCTCCCTGGAAATAGTTATGAATTTTGGACCATCGATGACTTCGATATTATTAAGGCGCAGCAGGTCGAATATCTCTTCAAGCTTTTCAAGATCCTTTTCCTCATCAGGTATTATTTCATTCAGTACCTGATAAGTAATAGTACCCTCTTGGCCTGCTTTAATCAGACGACCCAGATAACCATTGGATGACTGATTCTTTTTTTTAATAGTTACTTTTACGACCATAGTTTCATCCGGATACAACTCTGTTAGTTATTGTTCATCATATGTCAAGCTCAGCCAAAATATGGCTGATGCGGACCATGGCAAACAATTCCTTTGTTGCCCTATCTTGATCACAAGACAAATACGAAATATAAACGATTTCCTGACCAGTTGCAAACATTAAAAAAGAGTTTAGGTCCGACGACCTTGAATGTAAAGTGTTTAAAGTAAAAATTTTAGCCATACAAACAAAGTCCCCACCTCCTAAACCGGACAGGCCGGAACCAAAAAGGTTTGAAGATAAAAAAAGATTCCGACTTTGGTGAGTCGACAGCTTGCATCCATGTCTTTTTCTGGTATTTATTAATTTCGGAACGACATGATCTGCAAAGCCTGATCCGGCTCGATTTCGTAAGGCATTTCTGTTACCCAAGCTCGTCGACCGACAAGAAATATAATTTGGGAGTGTATGCATATGGAGCGGACCCCATTCACAAAAGAGGGTTTCGAAAGACTTAAAAAAGAACTTGAGACCTTGGAAAAAGTAGAAAGATTTAAAGCAATCAAGGCTATTGCAGTAGCCAGAGCACACGGCGATTTATCTGAAAATGCCGAATATCATGCTGCAAAGGAACGACAGGGTCAGCTTGAAGCCCGGATCCAGTACCTTCATAGCAAACTCTCCGTAGCAGAGGTAATTGAAAGTGAAAACCAGGACTGTGACAGGGTTGTATTCGGAGTCAGGGTTAGACTGGAAAATATAGATAGCGGAGATGAGGTTGTTTATAAGCTGGTAGGGCCAGACGAATCTGATGTACAAAAAGGAAACATTTCAGTTAAGTCCCCTCTTGGCCAAGCACTGATAGGCAAATATGAAGGAGATGATGTTAAAGTCCGCACGCCGGCAGGGCTTAGGAATTATGAAATACTGGAAATTTTTGTCTAGTGTACTGTACTAAATACTTTCACTAGGCCATCCCATGGGCACGCATAACACAGGGCAGGGCAGAAGGCGAACCACTTTGTCCACTGTGCCACCGAAAAAAATCTCGTCGATCTGTCCCTTTCCCGTACTCCCATAGCCACCCATTAAAATAAGGTCGGTTTGAAGCTCCCTTGCTTTTATAGCAATTTCCTGAAATGGGGAGCCATAAGATACGATGGTATCTTTTACCAGGCTGTCACTGTCCCAATCATTCAAAAAATGGCGAAAGGTCTGTTTGGCCTGGTTCGTAAGCCGTTCTTTCACATTCTCAATTGATTCCTTGGTGTAATCAGCAATTCGAGAGACCTCACTTGAATCTATGACATGAATGAGCAATAATTCCGCCTTCCATGAAGAAGCTATTTTTTTCGCATACTTCAATGCGTTTACAGCACAATCTGAAAAATCTACAGGCACCAGCACCAAAGATATTTCCATTCTGAATATACCTCCAAATTTACATTTAAATTACAACCTAGGTTGAGCGGTTCAGCGTTCACGGTTCCAGGTTGAAAAGCCCTAACGTGTTCATATCAAAAGGATAATGCCTCAATTGAGGACATAAGTATATTTCACCCAATAGGTGAAAGAAGCAAATAGACAAATTATTTAATAATGTGTTGGATGTCAAGTGCTTACAACCTTTGAACCTTGAACCCTGAACCTTGAACCGATCAC
>CBETWD010000190.1:0-4533 GCA_965539945.1 uncultured bacterium | reverse complement strand
ATCCTGTAGAAGCAAATCCTGAATTCTATCCCAGACCCTCTCTCCGACTTCTTCCTTGTGCAAAAGTGGCAGTGCCGCAACGTCGCCATCTGCGGAGACAATTAGGACCCTGTTATTTGGAACATCAAAGCCGGCATCAGGCTGGGACACATCATTGGCGATCAGTAAATCCGCCCCTTTAAGCTTTATTTTTATCAGGGCCTGCGCTTTAAGATCCCGGGTCTCTGCGCAAAAGCCGACGATTATCTGTCTGCCCTTACGACTCTTTACCAACTGCGACAAGATATCATTTGTCCGCACAAGACCTAAACGCATTTCAGGTGTGTCTTTTTTGATCTTATGATCGGCCCTGACAGCAAGTGTGTAGTCCGCCACTGCGGCAGTCATGATTATTACATGAGCATCTTGCGAAAGTTTGCCAATTATGTCCTCCATCTCGCCTGCAGTCTCCACGGGACAGAGCTCTATCCCCGGTGGATATGGAATGGAGACAGGACCACTTACAAGGGTCACTCTCGCACCACGCCTGAAGGCAACCATGGCCATAGCATAACCCATGACTCCTGAGGAACGATTAGAAATATACCGGACAGGATCCAGACATTCCCTGGTCGGCCCGGCAGATACCAGTACATTCATTCCTCTCAAAGTCTGTGGAGTTGTTGCCTTAAGTATGGCCTCCCTCACCACAGACCACTCCGGCAGTCTTCCCCGGCCCCGGTCGCCACAGGCCGTTTTTCCTATCTCCGGCTCTATCACTCTGTAGCCCAATGCCTTAAGACGTTCCGTGTTTGCCTGAGTTGCCGGATGCGCATACATGGCAGGATTCATTGAAGGGGAAAAAAGTACCGGACCGGAAAACGCCAGGAGTAATGTGGACAGAAAATCATCTGCCAGACCGTTTGCAGCTTTGCCGATTATATTTGCAGTAGCAGGCAGTACCAGAAAAAGGTCGGCGGATCTGGCAAGCTCTATGTGAGGAATGGTCTCAGCACCCTCTACGCAAAACAGATCCGTGTACACTTTCTCGCCTGTAAGAGCCGCGAAAGTAATAGGCGACACAAACTCGGCTGCATGCTTGGTCATCACGGGTATTACCCGTGCACCCAATGCACGAATCTTCTTGGAATAATCAGCCGCCTTATACGCGGCAATCCCACCGGTTATTCCGAGAAGGACGGTCTTCCCCTCTAATGGCGTATAGGGTGGGGCCTCCTCGGATAAAATCTCTGAGCCGGGAATCGGTTTCACATTATCATTGGACAAGTGGTTCGCTCACCCAGATCTGGACCTCGGTCTTAAAGCCTATTTGTCCTTCACGTATCTGTATAAAACAATGGGAGTTACCTCCTTTGGAAAACGCAAGGAAGCTCCGCTTTGCGTTCAATGTACCATTCAATACCCAGCCATGCTTAGGCATGGATTTTGTGAAAAATTCCACCAGTGAAGCCACGGTTACCCTGCCCTTATATACCAATATTCCACCCTGAAAGCCCGAGGTCTTAATCATTATTGTCTTACCATCCACCCTTTCAAGTTCTGTGGGTATAGGAAGATCTGGAAACTCATACATAACATTGGCGGCCTCAGAACTTGTAGCAGTTTCAGAGAATTCCGTAGAGGACTCCCCTGGTGCCGGACTCATCTGGGCGCATGAAGTCAGCAGAAAAAACGGCAGATAAAGGATCAAGGCAGAAATGAAGAAAACAGCGGACAATCTCCTGTGAAAGCGCATTTTACATCCTCCTATACTTGGTTACATTGCAAAAACCATGGTTATTTTTCAAATACTATCACTTCTTCAAGTAACTTGCGAGTCGAAGTCTGGTTTCTATGGGCAGGATGGCCCAGGGCCAGGACTGCCATAAGTTCGAGGTCTTTCGAAAGACCCAGGAGATCTCGTACTCGATCGGAATTTTTCAAAATCTCTCCCAGCCAGACAGCCCCAAGGCCTAGTGAATGAGCGGCAAGAAGCATATTCTGAAGACAGGCGCCAATGGCCTGATGGTCTTTTAGTTCATGGTACATGGCATCCCTGTCCACGAAGACAGGAATCAGGGCCTTAGCCCCTTTAATAACTTTTTCGTAACGGGTCAGTTCCCCAAACTTGGCCTTTAGATCCTTTTCCGTTACTATTGCGAAACGCCAGGGCTGGTTGTTAAGTCCCGAAGGTGCCCAGGTACCTGCCCTGATAATTTCTATAAGTGTGTCACGCTCTATAAGATCAGCGGTAAAATCACGCACACTTCTGCGTTTATATATGGCATCCAATACCGGATTCATGGAATGACCTCATTAAATTATTAAACATCCTTCACGACAAGTCAAAAATAGTTTACACTTTGTATCAATGTCTGACACCAAAAAAGAAAAAAAACCTGAACCCCGCTCCAAAAGCTCTCGTTGGGGCAGGCGTAAGAAGTATCGCTGCCATGCCTGTAACAGGGAATTGCCTTTTTGCTGGAATTGCCCTTGCGGTTTTCAGATTTGTGATGACTGTCTGAAAGAAAATATGTGGGGCATGAGCAATAATGCAATATGGATCTGCCCTGACTGCGGACGCATAAGAAGCTTTTGACAACTTCCCCCAGCCTATTCGGCACCTATTCCCATAGCCAATTCCTCTATTTCCTTCACCATATCATCAATTACATTAAGACCCTGGTGCCAGAAATTGGGATCATGGAGGTCTATGCCAAAGGACTCAAGCAACACATAGGGTGTATCACTTCCCCCGGCAGCTAATAGCTCCAAATAGCGCGGGACAAAATCCATTTTTCCCTTTTCATACATGGAGTAAAGAGACAAGACCAGGAGTTCGCCAAAGGCATAGGCATATACATAGCCTGGTGTATGGATAAAGTGACCTATGTAAGACCACCAAATACCATAGTCATCGGTCAGGGTTACGCTGTTGCTGAACATTTCCTCCTGGGTTTTAACCCAAATATTTGAAAACTCATCCGGAGAAAGCTCTCCCTTTGAACGCCGCTTATTGTGAACTTCATTTTCGAACCGGTTCATGGTAATCTGACGAAACACAGTGGCAAAAATGGACTCTATCTTAGTGGCAGCGAGCCACAATTTTTCTTCCGGCCTTTCCAAATTCCTCATCAAATCCTTGAATACCAGCATTTCACAAAAAACCGAGGCAGTCTCGGCTAAAACCAACGGAGTATGACTGTTTAAATAGCCCTGCTTACCCGCCAGGATCTGGTGAACACCATGTCCAAGCTCATGTGCCACTGTCTCAACGTCCCTGAGATTCCCGGTAAAATTCACGAGTACATAAGGATGGACCTGGGGAACCACAGGGTGTGCAAAGGCGCCTCCGGTCTTCCCTGGTATTACCGGAGCATGTATCCATTGCTTGTCAAAAAACAGATTGGCAACTGATGCCATCTCGGGAGAAAATCTTCCAAAGGCATCAAGCACTATACCTTTACTTTTCTCCCAATCAACAACCCGCTGAGGCAGATAAGGCAAGGGAGCATACCTGTCGTAGTCAAAAAGTTCTTCCAACCCGAGTAAGCGCCGCTTTAAACCGTAATAGCGTTGGACTATGTCGTAACGATCTGTTGCGGACGCAATCAGGGAATCAACAGTGTCATCATCGAGTTCATTCGCAAGGTTCATGGACCTGACCCAGTTACGATAGTCCCGAATCCTGTCATCAATCATCTTATCGCCAAGGACCGTATTAAAGGTGTGGGTAAGCACAATTGACTGACTGCGCAACCCGTCAGTAAGGTCCTTTGCCGCGCTTTTCCTTACTTTACGATCCGGGGAGTAAAGATCGGTCAATACCTCTTCCTGAGTGCGGGCTTCTTTACCAAAACGCTGGGCTGCCAAGACCTTTTCAAATAAGTTGATCCAGCTTGAACGACCTACCGGACTGATCTCAATTATGAGCTGTTCTTCCGCTTGAGAGAGAAGATGAGGTTTGTATCGCCTGGCTGCCTGCAAATAGTGCCTGTAGTGCTCCAGTATGGGGTCGGCAAGCAAGTCATCTGCCTTGTCATCAGGAACATTTGCCCACTCAATATCAAAAAATACTACGTCTTTATTCACCATACTGAAGAACTCATTGACTCTTTGCAAAAAAGCACCGGCCTTTGGGTCATTAACATGGGTTGAAAAATGTAGCTGGGCAAATGCGCTGAGTCTTCCTACAATAATAGTCAATCCTTCATATTCACTGACAACAGCGAATAGTTCTGCAGCGGTGAGTTCTGCGATCTTGCCCGAATATTTATCAGCAATCTCAAGGGCCGCTTTCTTACATTTCTCCATGTCATCATGGATTCTGGAATCATCAATGCCTTGGTACAAATCCCCAAGGTCCCAAAGGACTTCTTCTGTTCCCAATTCCTTCATCTTGTCATTATTCATATAAAAATCTCCTAACCCGGATAAACCGGAACCAAACAGGTTTAAAGATAAAAAATTGATAACCGTTCACGGGATTACAACGCCCATTTTACCGCAACCCATCGAACTGTAAGCGTTTACAGGGTGCTGCAGATGCGAGGC
>CBETWD010000189.1:0-4577 GCA_965539945.1 uncultured bacterium | reverse complement strand
CCATAGTTCAGTACTCCGCACAGTTAGCGCGGTGGCTGACCTCTGCGTTCGCTCTCTGAGAAAGCTTTGTGTTGACAGGATGTCGCGCCTTGGATGGAAAGTAACCATCCTTATCCTCATAATTTTTCCAAGGGGCTAATGACTTTACCTTCTAAACTTCTTAAAACATGCAGGTATATCATTGTGGTCGCAACATTTTTGTGCCCCAGGAGTTCCTGAACTGTCCGGATATCATAGCCATCCTGGAGAAGATGTGTGGCAAAGCTGTGTCTGAGTGTATGGATGGTGGCTTTTTTGGGAATACCTGATTTTGAGTAGATGCACTGACTTCCTTTTCAACAGCCAGATAAACAAGGAATTTTTTTACATGGGAAGACTCTATTTCTTCAGAGGGCGACCCGAGCGCCGATTCGGGTGTCCTGTGAATAGGCCGTATATAATTCGTATTTTGGGGTCCATTATAGTCTGCTGGAAGCTGCGTCTGCCGGGTTGCCGTTAGTTGCCACTGATGTGCGTGGCTGCAGAGAAATTGTCAGAAACGGTGTCAATGGCTTTCTAGTCCCTCCAAAAGACCCGGAGCGGCTTGCCCAGGCATTGGCTACGTTGTTGCAAAACAGGGGATTGCGACAGAAGATGGGTAAGGCCGGGGAATAGTGGTAAATGAGTTCTCGCAAGAATTCGTGATTCGTGCTATTCTTCCATTATATAAAAAAGTGTTTGGTATTTGACCTATGAAAAGCATTCTTGTGACCGGTGCAAAAGGAACCAAAAGACTTGCATGCCAGGCTGTTTCCCTTGGCGTAAAACGTTTCGTGTCTGTGAGCAGTATAAAGGTCAATGGCCAAAAAACACGGGTTTTGCTGGACTGGACTCCGCCTGTAAGTATAGCCGAAGGCCTGAAAAGGACCGTTGATTGGTTCCTGAGAGAGGAAAAACAGAGGAATGCTTGACTGGTTGCTCCTCGGTCTTGTTTTGATCTCGTCCTGTGCGCTGACAGGAATTCTGCGACGCTATGCCATTAAGCAAAATATGCTGGACGTGCCCAATGTCCGCAGCTCCCACTCAGTACCCACACCCCGCGGTGGAGGATTTTCCATCGTGATGACTTGCCTTTGTGCCACATTGCTTCTTTTTATTATAGGGCGGGTGCCCCTGGATGCTTTTATGGCCCTGTTCGGCGGCGGATTGCTGGTGGCCGGGATCGGCTTCTGGGACGATCATTGTCATATCCCAATGTACCTGCGTATCTCCGTACACTTCGCTGCCGCTGCATGGGCACTTGTGTGGTTGGGAGGATTTTCTCCTTTGCCGGTTGGGAAAATTATCTTGGACCTGGGTTGGTTCGGACATATAATATGCCTTGTGCTGCTGGTCTGGTTGCTTAACCTGTATAACTTCATGGATGGTATCGACGGTATTGCAGGGATCGAGGCCGTCTGTATCGCCGGAGGTGCTGCCCTGATCCTGCTGAATAAAGGTGTTGTGGGTGTACAGCCCCTGTTGTTGGGTATTGTAACAGCGAGCTGTGCTGGTTTCCTGGCCTGGAACTGGCCTCCTGCACGAATTTTCATGGGTGACGTGGGGAGCGGTTTTCTTGGTTTTATCCTGGGTATCTTTGCCATCCTGACCTCTGCTTCGGGTGACTTATCAATATGGACCTGGCTGATTCTTTTCGGAATATTTTTTGTCGACGCAACACTCACTCTCCTGAGACGAATGATCCGCGGCAAACGCTGGTACGAAGCGCATCGCAGCCACGCGTATCAGCATGCAGTACGATTGTGGGCCAGTCACAGCAAGGTAACCCTTGCGATTTTGGGGATTAATGCAGTGTGGTTACTGCCACTGGCATGGTATGCAGCAATGCGGCCAGGGATGGGCTTTGCTTTGACAGGCATCGCTTTCTGCCCATTGTTGGTATTGGCATTAAAACTCGGGGCAGGCAAAGCAGAAACACCGGCCGGTTAATTCTCAGTGTCGGTTTGGTTTTAAATCATTTATCTGTAAATATTATATAACTGAAGTTTCGCAGTTTCTTACACTTAGTAGAAAAATCCAATCAAAAGTATTCAAGAAAATAAAACACTATTCCGACGTATAAACTATGGTGCAATGTTTTGTCGCTTGAATATCATGCCGGTGAAATCGGTTTCAAAATAGCAACAAATAATTTTATCCATGAATATCAACTAATTGATATTATTAAAAACGGTGAAACTTAAGTAATATAACTTATGGATTTCGCTCCAATCGGAGTATTGAAGTACTGGAATAAGATGTAGTTATTCCAAAAATACTGGTTTTGCAATTTGGACATGAAGAAAATACATATAAATTCACGTGCGAAAAAACTGCTACGTACGCGTTGGGCCGCATTTATTCATGATCTTTTTTGGGTTCCTGTCACCTTATTTCTGGCTTATTGGGTACGTTTCAATTTTGACTCTATCCCACCTGTTTATTTTCAGGCCGGCCTATGGGTGTTGGCAGTGGCATTGCCGATACAGGCAGTGTTGTTCTGGCATTACGGTCTATATCGGGGTATCTGGCGCTTTGCCTCCATTCCGGATCTGACAAAAATTCTGACTGCAGTATGCATTGGTACGCTGCTTACCATGTTGACAATCTTCACAATACGGCGCATGGAAGACGTTCCCCGCTCGATTCTGCTTCTTTATCCGATATTTTTATCCCTGGGGTTGGCCGGACCCCGGTTGCTGTATCGCTTTTTCAAGGACAAACATTTGAGGTTGGGACAGCACGCCGGGCAAAGGGCCTTGATTGTGGGTGCCGGCAGGGCTGGTGAATTGCTGGTGCGCGATTTGTTCAAAAACGCCATGTTCCAACCAGTTTGTTTTGTGGATGATGATCCTGCAAAAAGGGGGAGAGATATTCACGGAGTGCGTGTTATGGGAAAGTTGAGCGATATGGAGCGATTGGTGGAAAAACACGCAGTAGATATAGTGCTGTTAGCCATTCCATCCGCTGGGTCCAGGACTATCCAACACCTGGTCCAATCATGTTACGAGTTGCAAATACCCTGCCGCACTCTGCCATCCATAACTGAATTGGTAGACGGTAGAATAGAGGTATCCGGGCTGCGCGAAATACAGATCGAAGATTTACTCGGACGAGAACAAAACCATTTGGATATAAAAGGTCTGCGCTATTTTTTGGCAGACAAGAGGGTCCTGATAACAGGGGCCGGTGGTTCCATTGGTTCTGAGCTTTGCCGTCAGGTGGCGAAGTTTGCCCCTGAAAGACTGATCCTGCTGGATCAGTCTGAATATAATCTCTACTGTATTGAGCGGGAAATGCTGGAGAAGCTGAAGAATAACAAATGTACCAGCCTGCTTGGTGATGTGCGTGATCACGCACGTATGCATCATATCTTTGACATTTGTCGTCCCCAGGTGGTCTTCCATGCCGCTGCTTACAAGCATGTGCCCATGATAGAACAGAATCCGGTAGAGGGAATAAAGACCAATGTGCTTGGCACAAAAGAAGTCGCGGACCTCGCCGTAGAGCATGATGTTGAGAAGTTTGTACTGGTATCCACTGACAAGGCAGTGAATCCAAGAAGTATTATGGGAGCAAGTAAAAGAGTTGCGGAAATTTACTGCCAGAACCTGAACGGCCGCGTGGCAACGCGCTTTATTACTACCCGTTTCGGGAATGTTCTTGGTTCCACTGGTTCTGTGGTACCGCTATTTAGGGAACAGATTGCCAAGGGTGGGCCTGTGACCGTAACCCATTCCGACATGACGCGTTACTTCATGACTATCACTGAGGCCTGTCAGCTTATTCTACAGGCCGGGGCCATCGGCCATGGCGGGGAAATCTTTGTGCTGGATATGGGCGAGCCTGTGAATATAGCTGATCTGGCCAAACAGATGATACGTTTGTCCGGTTTGGAGATAGGCCGCGACATTGAAATATCTTTTACCGGCATGAGGTTGGGAGAAAAGCTTCATGAAGAACTCTTCCATACATCTGAACACCTTATTGGCACACAGCATCCAAAGATTATGCTTGCCACTGCCAGGAGTACGGATTGGAAGGCCTTGCAAGCAATGCTCGGCAATTTAGAAATGGGGTGTGGAAAACAAAATATCATCAGCTTGCGGCACGTCCTTAAAGAGCTGGTGCCGGAGTTTATAGAAGATTCTCTACAGAGAATGGAGACTTCTGACGTTCATGCTTCGCGGACATTACATTGAACCTAAATTGAGCGATTAGCCTTTAGCGGTTAGCTATTAGTTTAATGATTATCGGTCTACCGCCCTGACAAGCAGGATGTTTTACTATTACAAAATTAGGTATTAGCTGTTAGCTGTTAATTTGCTGCTGTTTTCCAAATAGGTTACTAATACCTAAAAGCTAAATGCTAATAGCTGTTCATCACGGATTACCACACTAATCCGTGATGAACCATTTTTCAAAGCTAAACGCTAATGGCTAACAGCTAATCGCTCAACTTAGGTATAAGGAACTCTATCACTACTACAACAGCAGAAGGGTACTATAATACCCGTCAGCATTCTATTACGAAAAATCGTCTGCACACACCTTTTCCC
>CBETWD010000188.1:0-4624 GCA_965539945.1 uncultured bacterium | reverse complement strand
AGAAAGGTGGAGGATAATGAGATATTCGAGGTTGTTTTTACCTACCTTAAAAGAGGTTCCTGCAGAGGCAGAGGTCGTATCCCACAAATTGTTGTTAAGGGCCGGCATGATCAGAAAGCTGGCTTCCGGCCTCTATTCATATCTGCCCCTTGGCCTGAGATCCCTTCGCAAGGTGGAAAAGATAATCAGGGAAGAGATGGACCGTGCCGGTGCCCAGGAAGTGCTCCTGCCCATTGTCCAACCATCAGAACTCTGGCAGGAAAGCGGCAGATGGGAACGTTACGGAAAAGAACTCCTGCGTTTTGAGGACAGGCACGGCAGGGCCGGCTGTCTCGGTCCTACCCATGAAGAGGTAATCACAGACATTGTGCGAAAGGAAATCAGATCCTATCGTGACCTTCCACTGAATCTGTACCAGATCCAGACAAAATTTCGAGATGAGATCCGGCCTCGCTTCGGGCTCATGCGAAGTAGAGAATTCCTGATGAAAGACGCCTACAGCTTTGATGTGGATGATAAGGCCCTTGAGAAGACCTATCAGGTTATGTACAAGGCCTATTGCCGAATATTCGAGCGTTGCGGCCTTGATTTCAGGCCTGTTGAGGCAGACACGGGCAGCATCGGAGGACATGCCTCCCATGAATTCATGGTCATGGCAGATACGGGAGAAGATCAGATAGCCTGTTGCACATCCTGTGATTATGCAGCCAATGTTGAACTTGCCCCGGTCATTCAGTCACCAAATCACCAAATCACCAACGAATCCCTTATTGAGTGTAAGAAGATTAATACCCCGGGAAAACGTTCAGTAGAGGAAGTGACTGAGTTCCTAAAGGTATCTGCCGATCGTCTGGTCAAAACACTCATAGTGATTGCTGATAACAGACCTGTTGCGGCCCTCATAAGGGGAGACCATGAGCTGAACGACGTGAAACTGAAGCGCCTTTTGGGAGTGGAAGATCTTAATTTTGCCGACGAAGCCACGGTCCGAAGTGTTACCGGAGCGCCTGTCGGGTTTGCAGGGCCGGTGGGCCTTTCCGAGGGTTTGAAGGTCGTAGCGGATCAAGACGTTTCCACACTCAAAAATTTCGTAACAGGCGCAAATGAACCTGATGCCCACTTTACCGGGGTAAACTGGGACAGAGACGTTTCCATGCCGGAATTTGCCGACATCAGGGTCATTACTGAAGGAGATCCCTGTCCCAGGTGTAAAGGGAAAATAGAACTTAAACGCGGCATAGAGGTCGGGCACATTTTCAAACTCGGGACCAAATACAGCGAGGCCCTGGGTGCTACATTCCTGGACGCTGATGGAAAGAAACAGCTCGCCGTCATGGGGTGTTACGGTATCGGCGTGGGACGAACAGTAGCAGCGGCCATAGAGCAAAATTACGATGAAAACGGTATTATCTTTCCAATACCAATCGCTCCATTTGAGGTAATAATCTCCCTGCTTAACATCAAAGACACTATGATGTCAGAGACTGCTGAAGATCTCTACAATGGATTGATGGCCCAGGGTGTAGATGTCCTGCTCGATGACCGCAAGGAGCGTCCCGGTGTAAAATTCAAAGATGCGGACTTGTTGGGGATTCCGCTAAGAATTGTTGTGGGCAAGCGACTTAAAGAAAAAGATGAGGTGGAAATCAGAAATCGCGCCACAGGCGAGACTATCTCAGCAAAAAAGAACGAAGCCGTTAAGCAGGCCGTTGAAATACTCCGGTGATCCGTCTCAACGACATACTGGACGGGATACATTTCTACCTCCCGGATACAGACACCAGTCTGGTAGAAAAGGCCTACATATACTCCGCCAAGGTCCATGCGGGACAGACAAGGCTTTCCGGCGAACCCTATCTCTCACATCCCCTGGCAACGGCCCATATTCTGACACAATTGCATCTGGACCTGGCCAGTATAGCTGCCGGTCTCCTGCATGACACGGTAGAGGACACCCTCGCCTCTTTGGAAGAACTGGAGGAGATGTTCGGCAAAGACGTGGCCCAGATCGTGGATGGAGTTACAAAGCTCAGCAAAATCCGGTTCGAGAGCCAGATCCAAAAACAGGCTGAAAATACCCGCAAGATGATCCTTGCCATGTCGAAAGATATCCGGGTCCTGCTGGTGAAGCTTGCTGACAGGCTCCATAACATGCGTACCCTTGAATATCAAAAGGACAACAAAAGGGTCAAGATCGCCAGAGAGACCCTGGATATCTACGCCCCTCTGGCAAGTCGCCTTGGGATCGGCTGGATCAAAAGCGAACTTGAGGATCTGGCCTTTCTATATATCTACCCTGAAGAATACCAAAGGCTTCGCAAGGAAGTGGGGGCCCGCCTGGGTAAGAGAAAGGCTTACGTGGATGAAGTAAAGGACCTCATAGAAAAAAAGATGGCTGATTTCGGTCTGTTATGCAAAGTCCTTGGAAGACCCAAGCACCTTTACAGTATCTTCAGGAAGATGCGTACAAGAAAAGTACCCCTTGAAGAGGTCTATGATCTGATCGCTTTTAGGATCATTATGAAAAGCACCAAGGAGTGCTATGAGGCCCTGGGGATTGTTCACTCGCTCTGGAAGCCGATTCCCGGACGTTTCAAGGACTACATCAGTCTTCCAAAGGCCAATATGTATCAGTCCCTCCACACAACTGTCATCGGTCCCCACGGAGAAAGAATGGAGATCCAGATCCGCACCGGGGAGATGGACATGGTGGCGAATGAAGGCATTGCCGCACACTGGCTGTATAAAGAGGGAAGGATACTCAGCAAGGAAAAAGAACACCGGTTCGACTGGCTTTTTGAACTCACGGAATGGCAAAAGGAACTGGATGATCCAAGGGAATTTATTGAGTCAGTGAAGATGGATCTCTTCCCCAACGAAGTATACGTGTTTACTCCAAGAGGAGAGGTCAAGGAGTTCCCCCGGGGGGCCACCCCAATAGACTTTGCTTATGGGATCCATACCGAGGTAGGTAACCATTGTGCAGGGGCCAAGGTAAACGGCCGAATAGTGCCTTTGAAATATCAATTCCATAATGGGGAAACAGTAGAGATAATTACATCCAATAAACACTTTCCCAATAGGGACTGGCTTAAACTTGCCAAGACCAGCCGTGCCCGGGCCAAAATTCGTCAGTGGATTAAGATCGAAGAAAGGGACAAAAGCCTTGCATTGGGAAAGGACCTTTGTGCCAGGGAATTTAAGAGGCACCGGCTGGACTTCAACGATTTCATGAAAACCAAAGGTACTGAAGTTGCGGAGGCACTGTCTTTCAAGACCCCTGAGGATATGCTGATCGCAGCCGGATACGGCAAAGTCGCCCCTTCTCAGATAATCAGAAAACTGCGGGCAGGTGAGCCTGAAGAGCAGGAACCGGAAAAGAAAGAATCAAGGGTAAAGAAATTTACTGAAAAGGCAGAGCAGCAAGGCATCTTAATTCATGGTCTTGATGATATCTTGATCCATCTGGGCAAGTGCTGCACACCGCTACCGGGAGATGAAGTTGTAGGCTATATAACAAGGGGAAGAGGAGTTACGATTCACAGAGAAAGCTGCTCCAATATCCGTAATTTAGATCCGGACAGGCGTATAGAGGTTACATGGGCCGATGTTGATAAAGCTACTTACCCTGCCAAGATCCGAGTCAGCACAGCCGACCAAAAGGGCATGTTGGCGGCAGTCAGTAATGAAATAAGTGCCGGAGAAGCAAATATCCTGGAGGCAAAGGTTAGCACGACTCTGGATTATGCTGCCATTCTCGACTTTGTTGTGGATGTGAAAGACCGGACGCAACTGAGAAAAATTCTCTCCAGCATAAGGAGGCTTGAGGGTGTAAACCTGGTAGAGCGCATTTCACCTGGCTAAACTACCTCAATTTAAGAAATTGGCCTTTTTATACGAAATGTAGAAAAGAGAGATTGAGGATAAATTCGACCTAATTATGAGGGCTTAATTATTTTGCCGGAGCGAATACAACGGGTGCAGACACGGATGTGCTTTGTTTGTCCGCTTACAACTGCCCTGACCCTTTGCAAATTCGGCAGCCAGCGTCTGCGGGTATGATTGTTTGCGTGACTTACGTTGCAACCAGTGGTTGGGCGTTTACCACATATTTCACATACCTTGGACATTTTCAAAATCCTCTCTTTTAAAAATTTTCGTTGGTCAAAAAAGTGGGAAACATATAACTCGGCAGAGGAATTACTGCAAGGTTTATCGGGGGAGCAGTATGAAAAAAGGAACTTCACAGGGCGGACATAGCAAAACATCCAGGATATCAACCAGGATATCAACAGTCATTCGGGTAAATTATCACACTACAGACAGTTTTTTTACAGACTTTGCTGATAACATCAGTAATGGGGGAATGTTCATAGCAACTCCAAAACCACTTAGGCCAGGGACTCAATTGAGCCTGGAGTTTCTGTTACCTGAGTGTGATTACCCAATCCATGTAAAGGCCAAAGTGACTTGGAGCCGAAGTGTGCCTTCTGAGGGCCAGAAGCGAGGCATGGGAGTAAAGTTCGACAATCTCAGTCCCAGTGCCAAGGACAAGATTAACACTATAGTGAAGCGGCTTAAGTCGATTCCATAGCATTTCTAGCGGAATCCTGTTTCAGGACTT
>CBETWD010000187.1:0-4625 GCA_965539945.1 uncultured bacterium | reverse complement strand
ACTAAGATATTGTGGTCGATTGCGGCATGCCTCGCCCTGTTTTTTGCCCAGGTTATTCAGACAACGGCATGTCCTGTTGAAGATATCACAGAAGCCCTTAAGAGCGGAAAGCCGACCCTGGAGCTCAGACTCGGGTATGAGTATTCAAACTATGATGACCTTCCGGGGAACAACAGGCACCCGGCCAACGGAATAAACCTGCGTACGCGCGTAGGCTACCGTACCGGTGACTTCATGAAAACAAGCGCGTATGTTCAGCTCCAAAACGTGACCAACTTCTTAGAACATTTCAGGTACAGACACGATGGAAAGTGGAGGGGTGACAAGTCCCGTGACGTGATCATGGACCCAAATGGAAGCCGGGTCCACCAGGCCTATCTGGACTTCACAGGTATCCCTGATACCACTGTCCGGCCGGGTCGCCAGGAGATCATCCTGGACGATGCCAGACTGATAGGAAACGTCAATTGGCGGCAGAACGGATAGTCATTTGATGCCGTATCTATTACCAACGAGTCTGTTCCGGACGTAACCCTTTTCGGTTCCTATATCAACCAGGTAAATACAATCACTCTTGACTATCTGGACTTGGACTCCCTGATCCTGCTGAATTCCAGGTACACAGGCATCCAGGACCAGAGCATCACAGCCTTCTGTTATCTTCTGGATACTGAAGACGATACTGATGCAGCACGTGATTCAGCCACTTACGGCCTTCGCTTCGCAGGGAAGGTCGCAATGCTGAACTATACCATGGACTATGCCCATCAGAGTGATTACCAGGACGGCGAGGACCACGACGGTAACATGTTCAATGCCTTCCTTGGAGCAAAGATCGGCATAGTCGATGTTGGCGCAGGCTACAGCTATATCTCAGGACAGGACGGCGACGACCGGCCTTTTGACACCCTGTTCGGCACTGCCCACAAGTTCAACGGCTGGGCTGACCAGTTTCTGGCTACTAATGGAGGCGCGTTGAGAGACGGCCTGGAAGATATCTACATCCAGGCCGGAACCAAGTATATGGGGATCAAGTTTCTGGCGGTTTACCATTACTTTGACACTACTGAAAATGACGCCTTTGACGGTACATATGGAGATGAAATTGACCTGCTGATAACCAAAGAAATCTACAAGAACCTGAGCGGGTTGCTGAAGTATGCCTATTACAACAACAATGATAATAGCGCCAATGGCTTTAATAATCCCACAGCAGACGAAGAGGTCTTCTGGGCCAGGCTGGAGTACAAATTCTAGACGGCTTGAAATTTGAAATTGGAAAATAGAAATTGGGGAAAGAGGAAAGGCCAAATTTCCAATTTCTAATTTCTAATTTCAGCGTTCCGTGAACGCTTGAGGAGGTGTCTTGTGAAATATAAGATCCTGTTTGTGATCCTTTTGGGTGTGTCCGCAGCCCTTGCGGGCTGTGTCATTAACGGTTCCTCTTCTCAACAGGATGTCCAACCGGTAATCGCTGTGCAGGCAAAGCATCCTGCTGTTTCAGAACAGGAGAAACTAATGCCCTGCTTTGAGTGTCATAAGGATGCGACCCCTGATATCTATGAGCAGTGGTTTAACTCCGGTCACGGCATTGGAAACGTTAAGTGTTATCAATGTCACGGAACTTATGAAAACCTCAAAACTGTACCGGATATGAGCGGATGCGGCATTTGCCATGGAGGAGAGTTCCAGCGCAATGCTTCAGGCAAAAAGTGTTGGGAATGTCATCCGGCACATACGTTTACAGTCCATAAGTAGACAAGGGGGCGTCATATGGACCTTTCAAGAAGAGAGTTCATAAAGAGAACAGCTGCTTTGACTGCAGCTTCATATGTGGGCATGAATCTCCCGTTCGATCTTGGAGAGAGATGCCTGGCAGCAGATACGGATAGATGGGTCAGAGGCACATGTCGCCTATGCGGAGTCGGCTGCAGACTTGAACTGGGCATCAGAAACGGCAAGGCGGTTGCATTACGGGGAGTCCCTGAATCCAGGACGAACTTTGGTTACGTCTGTATGAAGGGAATGCTTTTCTATAAATTAATGGACCATCCGGAGCGACTGACAAAGCCTCTTTACAGGGCCAGGAAGGATCAGCCATTTAAGGAGATTTCCTGGGATAAGGCCCTTGATGTTGCGGCCAAAGAATTTGCCGGTGCAGTCAAGACCCACGGCAATGACTCCGTGGCCTACTACGGGTCCGGGCAGGCCTTGACTGAAGAGACCTATCTGTTTCAAAAGGTCATGCGGGGCGGCCTTCAAACAAACAACGTGGAGGGCAATCCGAGACTCTGTATGGCGAGTGCCGTTGGGGGATATCTCACCTCGTTCGGAGCAGACGAACCCATCGGCTCTTATTCCAATATTGAGAGGGCTTATTGCTTCTTTATCATAGGCAGTAATATGGCCGAGGCCCATCCTGTGGTCTTTCGCCGGGTCATGAGGCGTAAACTGGACCATGCCCGTGAGGTCAAGGTTATTAATGTAGATCCCAGGATTTCCCCAACCTCCCGCATAGCGGACTTGAACCTCCAGTTCAAGCCCGGGACCGACCTGGCCATTATCAACGCCATGGCCTATGTCATCCTGGAAGAAAAGCTCTACGATGAAAAATTCCTAAAGGATTATTGTGTCTTCAGGATTGGAAAAGATAAAAAGCAGGTTGACTTTGAAACATACCAGAATTTCCTGTCGGATTATACACCTGAGAAGGCAGCAAGGATCTGCGGAGGTAACATCACTGCTGCAGATATTCGCCAAGCCGCAAGGTGGTTTGCAAAATCCCAGGGGACTGTCAGCATGTGGTGCATGGGTATCAACCAGAGGTTGCGGGGCGTGTGGGCCAACAACCTGATCAACAACCTTCATCTACTTACAGGCCAGCTCTGCAAACCAGGGGCGGACAGCTTTTCCCTTACAGGCCAACCTAATGCCTGCGGCGGAGTGCGTGAAGGCGGCGGTCTTTGCCATATCCTGCCTGGTCACAGACTTGTAAAAAAAGAAAAACTCCGCAACCAGGTGGAGGATGCGTGGGGTATTCCCAGGGGTAGAATCCCGCCCAAACCCGGCTATCATACCATGGCCCTGTTTTCTGCAATAAACGAAGGCAAAATAAAGGCTCTCTGGGTCCATTGTACCAGTCCTGCCCAGAGCCTTCCAAACGTCGATCTATACCGTAAGGGACTTGAGAGAGAGGACGTTTTTGTTGTATGTACTGACATATTTCCCACAAAGACCACCGAACTTGCGAATCTGATACTCCCATCCGCCTTTCACTTTGAAAAGACCGGAATTTTTGGCTGTACAGAAAGAAGATCTCAGATTACGCCAAAGGCATTGGATCCGCCTGGAGATGCAAAGCCGGAGGTCTGGATAGTAAGGGAGTGGGCACTCAGGCTTGCCAAAGAGCTAAATGATCCTGCAATCAAAAAGTGTGTTGAGCCCTTTATGGGTCTGGAAGAAAGCTACGACCTTCCAAAGGCAATATGGGATGAGTATACCCAGAAACTCACCAAAGGCAGAGATAATGACCTGAGAGGTGCGACATATAGGGTCATGGAGACCATGGCTGACGGCGTCCAGTGGCCTGCACTTACAGAGAAATTTGCCCTGACAGGGGGGACAGAGATCAAGTTCGTCCGGGGCATTGATCCTATGGCCGACATGGAGGCCAAAGATGATAAGCCATACCAGTTCTACGGGCCGGCCCATGCGGACCGAAAACTTTGGATATGGCTGAGACCATACAAGGGTGCGGCTGAGGAACCTGACAGCGACTATCCCTTCTATCTTTCAACCGGCCGGATCATTGATCACTGGCATACCACCAGTATGACAGGGCGCATCCCGGAACTTATGCGTGCCAACCCATACTCATTCGTGGAGATGAATCCAAAGGATGCAGCCAAAATGGGAATCAAGCCGGGCGACATGGTCGAAATCGAGTCCCGGAGAGGCAAAAACATCATGCCGGCCAAGGTCTATGAAGGTCCTATGGAAGGAATGGTGTTTGCTTACTGGCATGACATGAAAGAGGACAGAATGATCAACAAGGTCACCAAGGATGCCTATGATCCCGCCTCAAAGGAACCGGAGTTCAAGATATGCGCCTGCAGGATAAGAAGGGTCTCCGGACCAAGGTCTCTTACACCATATATCGTGAATTTGTAGTCAATCCAAGGGGCCTCTTGCAGAGTTCACAGATTTTGCAAGGGGTCTCTTTGGTCGGTAAACGGAGCCAATATGCCCATTGGTGGTTTTGTCATCAATATCGATCCAACATCTAAGGAAAAGGTCCTACAGGAGCTTAAGAAATTAGAAGGAGTTGAAATATATGGATCTGATTCCAGAGGCAATATCGTAGCGGTCATAGATTCTGAAACATCAGAAGAGATGGAGAGCTCGGTTGAAAAGATCAGCGCCATCAATGGAGTTTTGACCGTAGGCCTTACTTATCTCCACGCAGAAGATGAAGTTGAAAAAATCTAAACCGGAAAATACATCCCAAAGCTGTCTTTCAGGGGAGACAAAACTTCATAGGAGGGTTTTTCTTAAGGGACTTGCCGCATCCGTCCTCCTTTTTCCTGCCGAGTCACATGCCGGAAATCTTATGTCGTCTCCGGTAG
>CBETWD010000186.1:0-4662 GCA_965539945.1 uncultured bacterium | reverse complement strand
ACCATAGCATAGTAGGTCTGTTGGGCCCAAATGGTGCCGGCAAGACCACTATATTCTATATGATAACCGGTCTCATCAGACCTGACGAAGGGAAAGTTTCGTTTGATGGGGAAGATGTAACCAATTTGCCTATGCACAAACGGGCTCGTAAAGGCATAACCTATCTACCTCAGGAGCCCTCGGTATTCAGGAAGTTGTCAGTTGCTGATAACATCCGCCTTGTACTGGAAACAAGGGGGCTCTCCCGCCAGGAAATAGAGAGCAAGACCCTTGAACTCTTAGATGACATGGGACTTTCCAGCCTCGCGGATCAACAGGCACAGTCGCTTTCAGGGGGGGAGCGGAGACGGGTGGAAGTTATGCGGGCACTCGCTACCGACCCATCGTTTATTCTGCTTGACGAACCCTTTGCAGGTGTTGATCCCCTAGCTGTCTCCGACCTGCAAAAGATAATACAGGACCTGAAGGCCAGGGGAATAGGAGTCTTTATTTCAGACCATAACGTCCGCGAAACCTTGACTGTATGTGATCGTGCCTATATTGTTAATTTAGGAGTTATTAACTTAGAGGGTACTCCGGAACACATCGCCTCAAGCGATCTGGCACGGAGAATATATTTGGGAGAAAACTTTAAACTGTAAGCCGTTTATGGCTTATCTAATTTCCTATGGCCTTAGAACTTCGCCAACAACTTAAGCTTACACAGCAACTGGTAATGACCCCTCAGTTGCAGCAAGCTATTAAACTGCTTCAACTCTCCCAAGTTGAACTAATCGAAACGATTGACCAGGAATTAGAAATTAATCCGGTCTTGGAGGAATCTGAATCGGAAGCTGTTCCATCCTCAAATGATACGGATCACAGCAACTCTCTACAAGAAGAACCCGACTCGTACGAGACCCAACCTCCAACTCTGGCTTCCTCTGAACTTGAAAAAATTCCCTGGGAAGACAATGCAATTCAAGATATAAACTGGAAAGATTTTTGGGACGAAGATAACAGGTCCTCACTTCCTGCATATTCCTTTGAAAAAAAGGAAGCCCCAAACTATGAAAATCTCTTCACTCGCACCACCGATCTGAGTGAACATCTGACGTGGCAACTTCAGATGGCACACTTCAATGACATAGAGCGTCAAAATGCCTGTCTTATTATCGGCAATCTTGACCGAAACGGCTATCTCAAGACTACAATTGAGGAGATAGCTGAAGAAGTGGAATGTGCTCCGCAACAAGTAGAGGATGTGCTAAAAAAAATCCAGCTCTTCGACCCTGTTGGTGTGGCAGCCCGGGATCTTAAAGAATGCTTATTGGTCCAGATGGATCATCTGGGTATCAATGACCCGCTGGTCTGTGAACTGGTAAGTGAGCACCTTAACTATATTGAACGACACAATTATCAAGCTATGGCTAAGGCTACCGGGCAGTCATTGGAGGAAATAGCCCAGGCAATTGAGATAATAACCAACCTGGAACCTTGTCCCGGGCGACCATTCAGCAGTGAGGATATCCAATACATCGTTCCTGACATTTATGTTTATAAAGTAGACGATGAGTATGTAGTTGCCTTGAATGACGAAGGCATGCCGAGACTGAGAATAAGCTCTTTTTATCGCGATGCCATTAAAAACGGAATTGCTGCTCCCTCTGCCAAGGACTTCATCCAGGGCAAACTCAAGTCTGCCCTATGGCTGATTCGCAGCATCCAACAGCGACAAAAGACTATCTACCGAGTCACAAAGAGTATTGTAAAGTTCCAGGGGGAATTCATGGACAAAGGGATAGCCTATCTCAAGCCCTTAATACTCAGAACCGTGGCAGATGACATCGAGATGCACGAATCCACCATAAGCAGAGTAACCACAAATAAATATGTCCACACACCACAGGGTATTTTTGAGCTCAAGTTTTTTTTCAGCGCGAGTCTAGGCCGGGATGACGGCTCTGATGTGGCATCTTATAGCGTAAAAGAACAGATTCGTCAGATGATCCAGGCAGAGGATCCAACTCAACCATACAGTGACAAGCAGATTGTGGAAATATTGGCCAAGGACCATATACGTATTGCAAGACGAACTGTGGCAAAATACAGAGATCTGATGGGTATTCTGCCCTCCAGTCGCCGCAAGCGACCTGCAATAAATAATTTAAAAAAAATAACGATTAGCTAAATCCCCATTTGGAGGTATTATATGCAAATCAATGTGACCTTTAGGCGCCTAGATCCTTCGGATGCACTGCGCGAATACGCTGAAAACAGACTCCAAAAACTCAAAAAATATGCCGATGGTCCCATGGATGTAAATGTCGTTTTGTCAGTGGAGAAATTCAGGCAGACAGCAGAGGTTGTGCTTTCAGGAGATGGCGTAAGGGCAGCAGCCAAGGAAGAACAGAATGAAATGCGGGCGGCTATAGATCTGGTATCCGACAAAATCTATAAGCAGTTAAAGCGATATAAAGAAAAGATTCGCAGCAAGAGAGGATCCATCTCAATTTCCGAACCGGCCCTTTCAGACATCTTACCGTCTCCTGAAACAGGAAAAGAGGACTTGGGTATAATCACCACAAAAAAAATGGATGCCAAACCCATGGCTGTTGAGGAAGCAGTTGCTCAGATCCAGTCACTTAATCAAAACTTCATGATGTTCACCAATGCTGAGACCAACGCAATAAACGTCCTTTACTGGCGTATGGATGGGACCTTGGGGTTAATCGAACCGTAATGACTGTGAAAATACTCGATTTTCTTTGCAACAGATGTATCATCCCCGACCTTAATACCAAATCCAAAGAAGAGGCACTGGCCAGCCTGGCTAAAAGGGTAGCAGAGATAGAGCCCGCCTTGGACCAGGGTGCTGTATTATCTGTCCTCAATGAGCGTGAACAACTGGGCAGTACAGGTATTGGGGGCGGAGTGGCAATTCCACATGGGAAACTCCCGGAACTGGGCCACATGCTCATAGTAGTCGGCCGGAGCCCGGGGGGTATCCCTTTTGATGCAATGGATAACCGTCCGGTTCACATAATGTTTCTTTTGCTTGCGCCTGACAACTCGGCGACCCAATATCTCAAGTTATTAGCCCAGGTTTCAAGGGTGTTAAAGACCCGGGAAGTGCACCAGCGAATTATGGAAGCGCCGGATGCACGTTCCATTCAAAAAATAATAGAAGAAATAGACGGTCAGGTCTAAGGAACTGTCCGCAAATAAGTTGGACAATTCCTAAGCCCCACAGCGTTTTACACAAAGAACGAAAAGTGACTGACAAATCCCTACAAGCCCCGTTTCAAAAAGATGAGCCGGGGGTAATTTCAGCACCTGATGATCCGGTCAAACTGGTTCAAACCGTAGTTATAACCGGCATGTCCGGATCCGGTAAGAGTACGGTACTCAAAGCCTTTGAAGACATGGGCTATTACTGTGTGGACAATCTTCCGATAGCCCTCTTGCCGGAGTTCCTCTCCCTTACTGAAAATGTTTCTACAATGCCCACTCGTGTAGCCCTTGTGATGGATGTGCGAGAAGAGAGTTTCCTCGATCAATACCAGTCTATCTTTACACAGATTAAAGAAGAAGGATTTCACCTCGAAATCCTGTTTCTCGATGCAAAGGATGAGGTGTTAGTACGGAGATTCAGCCAAACCCGCCGTCGGCACCCATTGAAACCCAGGGGCAATATCCTTGAAGGAATACATATTGAGAGGGAACATCTAATGGGGCTGAGGGAATGTGCCGACAAGTTATTTGATACCTCAGACTTCAATGTTCATCAGCTAAGGCAGGGTATTGTCAGGCTTTACTCCTCTAGAAAGCGCCTGGATCAACTCGTGATACACATACTGTCATTCGGCTTTAAGTACGGGGTCCCTGCCGATGCCAACCTGGTCCTGGATGTCAGATTTTTGCCAAATCCATACTTTGAGCCGGATCTGCGTCCTTTAAGCGGCTGCGACCATGAAGTACGGACCTATGTCTTGGAAAAAAAAGACACTATTGAATTTCTTAAACACGCCGAAGGCCTTTTGAAATTCCTTGTCCCGGAATACAGAAATGAAGGCAAATCTTATCTTGTGATTGCCGTAGGATGCACAGGGGGTCGACACAGGAGTGTTGCTATTGTAGAATATCTAAAAGAATTATTTACAGGGGCCGATGAGGAGGTTATCGTCACACACAGAGACCTGGAATTGGAGGGATAGATACATGGTAGGTGTGGTTGTGACATCCCACGGCCGTCTTGCTGATGAACTGTTATTAACGACGGTTTTTATTGTGGGCAAGGCCGAACAGATGGCCGCCCTTTCTATAGATCCGTCAAGGCCTATAGAGAAATTACAGTCCGACATCCGCAAGGCTATTAAGGAAGTAGATACGGGTGACGGTGTACTGATACTTACAGACATGTTTGGTGGGACTCCGGCCAACATGACCCTTACCTTCCTGGAGGACAACAAGGTCGAGGTCATAACAGGGGTAAATCTTCCTATGTTGATCAAATTGTGCCAGTGCAGGAATAAGGATCAGACCCTGCATGAATTGGCAGACGAAGTAGTAGATTATAGTAGAAAAAGCATCAATCAAGCCACTGCAATCCTGAAGAAGTAACCAATATGGTAAGCGTTCACAGGGCACCGCATCTGCTTTGTTGTCGGGCACTTGAAGTAC
>CBETWD010000185.1:0-4682 GCA_965539945.1 uncultured bacterium | reverse complement strand
AACGATTATCATATACTACCTGTGAATGCAAACGGCCCTGGTCCTGTCCGCGGAGAATTTGACGAAATCCCTGAAGCCTGATAACTTTCTATGGTTTTATAAAAATTAGGAGATTATTTATGAGCGAAACACAACGGACCGTTATATATGACCGGCACGTGGCATTAGGCGCCAAGATAGTAGAATTCTGCGGTTGGGACATGCCCATTTTTTATCCCACTGGGATAGTGGAAGAGCATCTGGCCACCCGCAAGGGAGCAGGGCTTTTTGACGTCTCCCATATGGGGCGATTCATCGTCCGAGGCGACGGGGCATTGAAGTTTCTTCAGCACGTCTTGAGCAACAACGCTGAAGCCCTCGACATCATTGCGACAGGTGCCCAATACACGATCATACCGACTGAAACAGGCGGGGCTGTTGACGACGCCTATCTCTATCGTTTTGTCGAAGAGGAATATCTGTTGGTTGTCAACGCGGTCAACTGTGAGAAGGACTGGAATCACTTCCAGTCCCTGATAAAGGATTTTGACGACGTTGAGATGATCGACCGGACAGAAGAGATCGTCATGCTTTCACTCCAGGGGCCCAAGTCGCGTTCGATTCTGGAGCAGATCATCGAATCCGGTTCGCTCCCGGAGCCGGTGCGAAACTCCGTAAGCATGGTGACGATTTCCGGTGTCAAGGTGAAGGTGGCCCGCACCGGTTATACCGGCGAGCCCTTGTGTTTTGAGCTTTTTGCCGACAGGGACGACGGCCCGGTGCTGTGGGACCGGATCGTGAGTAAGGGAGCAACGCCTATCGGACTTGGTGCACGGGACACACTCCGCCTGGAAGCCGCCCTGCCGCTCTATGGCCATGAGTTTGGAGAAGACCCGGAAGGCAAAGAAATCCCTATAATGTCGTGCCCTTTGGCCAAGTTCGCCGTGAGCTTCTCGCCCCTTAAGGAAGACTTTATGGGCTGTGCGGAGCTTGCCGGGCAGAATGAGGCGTTGAAGAAAATAATCTTCCGCGATTATTCGCTCATCCAGGACCTGCCTCGCATAACCAGACCCATTGCCGTAGCGGGACGAGGCATTGCCCGTGAAGGTTCAAAGGTGTTCAGAGGTGACAAGCATGTCGGTTACGTGACCAGCGGCACCATGGTCCCCATGTGGTCTGTCAAAGGCCAAGGGCTGGAATCGGTCCAGACCGACCAACGGAAGTTGCGCTCCATCTGCCTTGCCTATATCGACAGCGATATCATCGAGGATGATAAAGTCTTAATTGATATCCGCGGAAAAAGAGTTGATGCCGTTGTGGTGCCTTTCCACATGCGCTCCGATGCCCCGCCATACGTGTGTCCGATCATCTATGATCATGAAATCACGGATAAGGAACTCCCGAAAGGGAATAGGCCGGCCAAGGCCCTCAGACTGCTGGAAAAGGCCGTGGAGAACACGTGCTGGCGACAGCAGGAGTGCATTAACCTTATTCCGTCAGAGATGACCATCTCTCCCATGACCAGGTTGCTCTCCGTGATGGACCCGGCTTTTCGCTACGCCGAGCACAAAAAAGCAATAGCATTCTACGATGCAGAGATCTTCTATTACCAGGGTACTGAGTTTATCGGCGAGGTCGAGAGGATGCTGGAACAGGAAATGCAGGAATTCCTTGGCTGCGGGAATGTAGAGATGCGCCTTATCAGCGGGCAGATGGCCAACACTGCTGTTTTCAGCGCTATGGTAAACTACCTTAATCGCGCTGACCGCAAGTCTGAACCCCGCCGGATTCGCCAGGTGATGAATAACCATATCGGCAAAGGCGGCCACCTCAGCGCCCAGCCAATGGGTGCGCTGCATGACTTTGTGGCCCAAGACCCTCGCACTGAACGCCCTGCCGTGGTGAACTTCCCCGTTCTGGCTGAAAACCGTCACAAGATCGATGTGCCGGCCGCGCTGGAGCTGATTGATCAATACCGGCCTGAGCTGATCCTGTTCGGAAAGAGCATGGTCCTGCACAAAGAGCCTGTCACCGAGATCCGCCAATTCCTCGACGCCCGGAATATCGATGCTGTTTTGATGTACGACATGGCCCATGTGCTGGGGCTTATCGGCCCGCATTTCCAGATGCCCTTTGCCGAAGGGGCTGATATTGTAACCGGATCAACGCACAAGACCTTTTTCGGCACGCAGCGTGGCATAGTGGGCAGCCATTTTCAGGAAAACGAAGAGCGATACGAGCTTTGGGAAGCCCTGCTTCGGCGCGCCTTCCCCGGATCGGTCTCAA
The DNA here is from genome assembly GCA_965539945.1 of uncultured bacterium. Lineage (GTDB taxonomy): Bacteria > Desulfobacterota > Dissulfuribacteria > Dissulfuribacterales > UBA3076 > UBA3076. Next base: position 2,417 of record CBETWD010000185.1, on the reverse strand, counting down.
ATCACCACCTTGGCACTCTACTCGGGCTGCTCATGGCTACTTACGAGATGAATCAATTCAAGGACAAATACCAGCCCAAGGTTATCGCCAATGCCAAGGCATTTGCCCGGGCCCTGAAGGAATACGGGCTGAATGTGGCCGGAGACCCTGCCATTGACTTTACTGAAACCCACCAGGTGGTCGTGGACGTAGGTTACAGCCACGGGCCGGAAATCGCGAGCCGGCTCGAAGCCAACAACATCATATGTAACTATCAGGCCAACACAGACGAAGAAGGATTCACTGCGTCCGGGGCCCTGCGTATGGGAGTGTCTGAGATGACACGCTTCGGCATGGAAGAAGATGACTTCCGCACACTGGCCGAACTGATGCGTGATGTGGTAATAAAGGATGCCGTTGTTACTGATCAGGTCAAGGCGCTCCGTGAACAATTCCGTGAGCTGCAGTTCTGCTTCCACGGCGACGAATATAATGGAATGATGCAAAAGCTCCACGAGCTTCTGTAAGGATTAAGTTACTTCTCAAGAAGCCTAAGGAACGGGAGATAAATAAGTTGAACAAAAATTAATAGGGTTTTTTGTTGTATTCAAGGCGCGAGGAGCGAGCATAACGGGTTATGTGATCGACGAGCAACGAAGAAGACGGCAAAAAAGACATTAATTTGTTCAAGTTATTTATTGTACGTTCCTAAGCAAATCTTCCAGGAATGGCTTGAAATTCTGAGGGCATTCGTTCTTCAAATATTTCTTTCACGCCAGACCCTCCAGTTCGTCAGTCCGATGCATCTTCTCCAATTCTTCTTTTCCAAAATCTTCCAAATTATCGAGAAGGATTTGAGAATCCTTGACCTTTACAAATACACTTTGTCCTGACACCTTTTTCATGACAGCAATATTGTCCAGGTCAAATTGCATAAGAAAATAGGATGCATGGGTGGCAAGAATTACCTGGGTTCTGGCTGATGCCTTTTCAAATAACCCGGCCATGATCGGTAGAGTTCTCGGATGTACACCCTGATCCGGCTCGTCAATGCAAATCAATGTCGGAGGAGAAGGCACAATGCATAATGTCGCCCAGGCGATAAAGCGAAGTGTGCCATCAGACAAATCGGCAAGACTCAGCTCTGTGTCAATATTGTCTTCCTCCCAAAAGGCAATGACTTCTCCTGGGCCGCCCCTGGCTTTTACATTGAGATTTCTGAATCCGGGGATTGCAGATTTTATAACCGACTTCAACTCTTCAAAAGACTCTGCGTGTTCTGTCATCAGATTGAACAACACTGCGCTGAGATTGCCTGCATCTTCACGCAAAATCGGATCCTGACTGGTTGGTACAGATTTTCTGATTTTTTCGTTGTTGATGTTGAAAGCGTTATAAAAACGCCAGCCACGGACATATTCACGAAGGTTGAAAAGCGTGACCAGAGTGGAATCGGCAATAGCTCCTAACCCTAACTGATTCGGTTTTTTCAAATCCCATTCTTTGCGTTTGAATTTCTTGTCCTCAGGGTCCATAACAAACCCTTTGCCATCTTTAAAATCGAGGAATGTATACCCAAATGCGCCATCGGGCGGTTCCAAAAGGCACGTTCAAAATTGATCTTTATTGATCCGATAGGCCCCATGATCTCTCCCTGATAAAGCAAGGGAACAATCTGTTTAAGATCGACCTCAGCGCTCTACCAAAGTTTGTCAGGGCCGGGTTTATGAAATATTTTCTGCCCTATGGTGCCCGGTACAATTTCGGGTGGAATTTCTTGATGACACGCATCACGCAGGAATTTCAAGAATTCGAACAAACTTGACTTACCAGATCCGTTTGCACCAACGATGACTTGAAGTGGTTTGAAACGGAATAATATGTCTCTGATTAGGGACGATATCCTCTAATCTCTATTGAGGGTAACCAAAAAAAGTCGTTCATTTATTTCTCTCCTTCATAAACCACTCCCTACTCCAACGTCGCGTTAAGGGGCGCGGGCTAAACCAGGCTTACCGGAGCCACTTACCTTCAATTCGAGTTGTGTACCAAGAAGGCGCGGCACTTTAACCCGCGTCCCTTCGAACGCTTTGTTATGCCTATGTTGATTATTATATTAATTGGCCTTGTATTGGAATTCTTTAAGCATTTCTTCCGCTTTTTCTTCCCCATATTCTTTGACCATCATTCCCCATAAAGGGCTTTTCTTGATATTCTTTTGATACTCTTTGGTCATTCTTTCTTGTTCCTCGATAGATGGTGGGGAACCTTTGCCAACAAAATGGATTCCTTCATCGTCGATCCATGAGTTGCTACCCGTTTGTTGTGCTTCCATATGTTGCATACAACATTTCTTGTATTTCTTTCCACTGCCACAAGGACAAGGATCATTTCGGCCAATCTTATGACTCATATTAATTCCATCTTTCTGGCATAAT
>CBETWD010000184.1:0-4730 GCA_965539945.1 uncultured bacterium | reverse complement strand
TCCTGCGGAGAGCCCATGGCTTTCTCAACAACTGCGCCGATATCGGCTACAGTGACTAAAAAGTCCTTTCGAAAATCCTCATTCCCCACGAGCGATTCACGTGTGTAATCCAGGGGAACTTTGACTGACGGCTCCAACATTATGCTGTCGTAGAGACCGGCACCAGCATAACCGGCCAGGTCTTCCCCATTGGAATCCGAACGGAAGATAAGGCCGCTGCCGAAAAGGGCAATGCTCTTGCTTGGAAAAGCCAGGAGTTGTGGTTCATCTTTTCCCTTTCTGCAGGTGAAGCTGAGGGCCTTTCCGGGATAATTGCCGACCAATGTCTCCCCAAGGCCCGGGACCACCTCGGCATAGATCTCATCCCTGTTGCCTGTAGAGGGGTTGACGGTGTGGATCACAAAACTGTAATCTGCTTCGACTACCTCTTGAATGAGCACTGCCATGAAGAGATCCGCATGGGGGATCCCTCTTGTCCTGCGGCTCAAGTATGCCCTCTCGTTCCATTTGGAGCCCCAGACACGTTTGATACATGTCCAGGCATCTTCCCAGCTTGATGGCCACGGAAGCACTGCCTCATCCATCACCCCATGAAGCTCAGAGACCAGCTCATCCGGTGCCTTGAGACCAAGAATGGTCTTACTGAGTTCACTCAGTACCTCTATATCCACCTTTTCGGCATTTTTATCTATTCGCAGTATCAGTTTATTATAATGCCCGGCAATTTCCTTGTTGTTTTTCTCGGCAAGCACCTTTTCAAAGACCCCGAACGGCATGGCCACTGAATTGGGAAGACCTATCCATTCCGGCAACTTGCCCTGCAAGTGCCTCAGATTGTTGGATTTGCCCCCAACGGTTTTCTGATTGAACTTACTTGACGATACGGCATAAGCAGTAAAACAAGGCCGGGATATCCGTGGGACCGGCAGGACACGCTGCGAAGTAATGCCCGGCTCTCCGGAACCTTCTTGGAATATTACATCACCGGCTGCATTTACGCTTAAGCTGAGAAGATGTCCACTGAAAGACTTCAGACGCCCGATTATATCAGGGTCATAGCAAGTGGCAAAAAGCACATGGGCATTTCTGGCCCGGATCGCAACATGGGATACTATGTCGGTCAAATCCGGTGTGATGACAGCGATCACCTCTTTTGGAATCTCCTCCTCTCCTGCGACCTTGTCGGCAATAATAACTGTGGGTCGAGCAAAGCTTTTGCCCTGAACAGACCTTAAGAAGGAGACAGCCTCCACTTGTCCCGTGCCTTGGCCCTGACTGATCACCTGCCAGTTGCCGAGATGGGCCTCTCTGCGCAATATCGGATCTATTTGACGCAAAAGCATCGACAAGGCGAAGACAGGTTTCCCTCGCACCACTTCCTCACTGAAGAGGGAAATAGCCCATGATTCGGCGTGAAAGGCCCTGCCGAGAAATTCGGCCGTGGGTTGAAGGACTTGGTAATAATGGTCGATTACAGCGCCCAAAGCACGCGAGAGACGATCGAGTACGGCCCTGGATTGGAGGGCCCAATCTTTTCCGGAACGGGGCATCCTCCTGACGTACTCCCACTGGTGGAGACAATGTGTAAGCTCGTCATTGCCTTTTGAAATAAGGAGGTTTTCCAGCACCATTGCGATCAATTCCACCAGTTGATCAGCGCTGAGATGCAAATGAAGACTCCGTTCCACCACAACGCGCAGAAAATTCTCCAAAGCCAGATCGAGAAAGAGCAGGTCGCGCACAACACTTGAATTGCCTTGCAATTGTGTTTTAAGGAGGTGGCGCGCCTCAGTAATCTTTTCAATAAGCATGCAGGCATCCATATTGTCACGATGCGTCCACATGAAGTCCATCAGGCCATGCATTTCCGAATCGAATAGATGCCTGGCAGCATAGATGGCAGTGCCGAGATCAGTACCGGAATGAACGGCCTTGAGAATCCCAAGAAAATGCTCCAAGTCATGAATCAATGGGTCTTTTATAGATGGGACAAAATCAGGGTGAGATATGATTGGGCGCTCGAAGCTCTCAAGCCTTTGTTTTGTAATCCCCCCTGCTTCGAGTATTTTATAGAAAAAATCCAGATTGCCGTTGTTTTTTAAGAACCCCAGATAGGCCTCGCAGATGACAACATCATCAGGAGTGGTGTTATTGTGGAGTTTCTGGTGCCACTCCTCCATAAAATGCCCGGAGACCTCTTTAATATGGAGGCGATGCATGATATTTAAGACCTCATCGCGGATTCGCTGTCCTTCACCACCTCGCCCCATAGTGGTCAGCATCAGACGGATGTACTCACGCCCCCCTGGCTCTTCTTTTGTATAGTAGTCAGCAAGCTTAAGCGTCAGGCGGTCCTCAGCATGGCTCAATTCTCTGGGCTGGGTGTTGTAGTTTCGCTGCCAGTCCAACTGTCTGATGGCGGAAAAACGCAGCCATACAAACACAAGCGCCAGCCCCTCCATGTTGTTTCCGACTCTGTCCAGAAGGTCATAACATAGGTTGAAACGATGCATCAGTGTCCACGAATTGCGGCTCATTTCCTTTTCAATGATCTCATCGGCAATCACTGCGAGTTCAGAATGCTCCAAAGACACTTCATTTCCTGAAGGGACAGCAAGCGGGATTCGGTAGTTCCGGCCGAGGTTATTGTCCCAGCGATCTGTTTCGGGAAAATAGAGAACAAAAACCAAAAAAGAAAAATCCAATGTCCGATCCAGTCTTATAACGATTCGCCTGACACCATCTTTCTCTGCAAAAGGGGTCTGAATGGCTTGTTGGCCAAATGCTTGACTGCCCTCAGGCCAGACCGAACTTGGCGGCATCTCCCAGGATGTTTGAACATGGTGACGAAGACCCCAGTGCAACAGACATTTCTCATGGTCTTTCAGCCCAATGGAGATTTCGACCCAATCATCCATAATGCGTTTTTCCACAAGTAACTCAACACCGCTTTTGGCAGTAATCTTTTCTGTTATCGTCATTTTATGACTGCACCTTTCCGGTCTTGATACTCTTTATGAAATTTGGCTGCGGTCCTCATCTCCTACTGAGCCCTGATGCTTTTCTCAATTCGAGATCAGTTCAGAAGCCGGAACTAGCAGGCCCCCTTCCTTGCTGCAAGCACCCAAAACGTACGCCACAGAATTTTAAGATCGTCTCGAAGACACCACTCATCAATGTATTGAAGGTCAAGCTTGACCACTTCATTGAAGTCATCAATTCTGCTGCGGCCTGAGATTTGCCACAATCCGGTTATCCCTGGTTTAATAGAAATTCGTCTACGGTGCCAGTCATCATACTGCTCTACCTCTTCGGGTGTCGGCGGTCTAGTGCCTACCAAACTCATCTCTCCCCTGAATACATTCCAAAACTGAGGAAATTCATCCAAAGACGTCTTTCGCAAAAATCGACCCACTTTGGTAATCCGAGGATCCTTGGCCATTTTGAACATAGGACCTTTCATCTCATTATTTGTCACTAGTTCGGCTTTGCGGGCTTCTGCATCCTCGTACATGGAACGAAACTTATAAAGAAAAAACCTCCTTCCGTGCATGCCGACCCGCTTTTGCCTGAAAAGGATAGGTCCTGGAGAATTTGACCTTATGGCCGGGCCCAGAATGGGATATAAGACAGCAAAACAAAACAAAGTGCCTAGGCCTCCAACAAGGATGTCAAGAAGGCGCTTGTAAAAAAGCCCTGACACATCCAGTTTCAGGGAATAACGACACAACAAGGGAACCCCTTGCAACACTTCCACTTTTAAAGACGTGCCTTCAGGATCGAACATAGCCGGGACGATGCGCACACTCACACCAATGCGCTCGCATATTTCAATATAAGGCTGTAAAGAACGGGGGCGGTCAGGCGGAACGGCAAAAATAACTTCATCCACCCGTTTATCCAAAATCACATCTCTAAGATCCTCTATTGTCCCCAGGATGGGAACAGAAGAAGAACCCTGAGAATCGGAATTCGTCTGGGCCTCATCCCTTAATAAGCCGACAATTCGGTGGCCCCAGCTTTGCTGTTTTTGTAAAGCGTCGACGACCCTTAAAGAACGCTTTCCATTACCTACAAGCAAAATTCGACGTTGATGAAAACCCCGACTGACGAGCATCCCCATAACACCAAGCATTAAGCCTTTGTCAATAACGGCAAAAACCTGGAGCACAATGGCAAAAATAAGAATATACCGCCTGGAAATATCAAAACCACGAAAGAAAAACAGGCCGGTGCTGATAACGACAAATAGAATAACCAAGGCTTTTGTGAGACGGACCAGGACAGGCCAAAATGAATCCTCGCGCCGGTCAGAATAAAAACCTAGGTGAGCAAGAATAGTATTATTGAGAAAAAAAGTGAAAACGATAAAACCGGCGAATTCATACTCGCTAAGTAACCAAGTCCGGCCAAAATAACTCAGATAAATCCAGCGCGAGAAATAGGCTGCAAGGATTACCACCAGTGCATCCAATATCATAATGATATTGGTCAGAATATAGGCTTGGTCACGATACATGATTCAGATCATTACGAGGATAACTAATCCAGTGTTTCAGCTCGAGACATAATCAGGCAAAATGGACCCAAGTTTCCGAACAAAACCATCCAAAACCCATTGTGCCGCTTCCAAGTCCTGTCCTTTTTATAACCGTTCACGGGGTTGCAACGCCTGTTTTACCGCAACCCACTGAACTGTAAGCGTTTACAGGGTGCTGCAGATGCGAGGC
>CBETWD010000183.1:0-4737 GCA_965539945.1 uncultured bacterium | reverse complement strand
CATTTTTTTCAGTAAACCTTCCATAGTCCATCCGGTTCAAAAATAACTTAGTATATTGTAGGTTGGGTTAAGCGGTTATAGCCATCACTTTTGTTGGGTTCGCCTGACTTAACAGAACCTCAACGCACTGAGATCATCGCAAAATTAGCGAACCCAACAAAATTAGTTGCAGCCCGACGGCTTAACCCAACCTACAATTTGTTTGGATAAAATCCATTATTTTTTTAAACGAATTGGCAGCTTGAATCGTCTTAACTGGCAACTCTGGTTTATTTTTGACATGTCATGACTGATGAAGAACTAATTACTGCATTCCTGAGGGGCAAAGAAGGTGCCTTTGAGGGTTTAATGGCCAAATACCAGCGTCCATTGTTTTACATGGTAAGGGGTATGGTTTTCGACGTGGAAGAAGCTCGGGATATCACGCAGAAGGCATTTATTAAGGCCTTCAGCCGCCTTAAATCACTTAAGAACAGGAGTCAGTTCAGGGGATGGTTGTACAAAATAGCGGCAAATCAGGCCCTGGATTATTTAAAGACCAGGAAGGAAAACCTGGAGTATGAGGGCTGGATGGACCCGGATTGTCGTACTGGTCCTGAGCCTGATTTAATCAGGAGGGACCTCAAAAAACAGATCATGGAGGCCATTAACTGTCTTCCACCAAGACAGCACCAGGTCCTGAATTTGAGGCTCATAAGTGATTTGAGTTTTAGGGAAATATCCGAGATTCTGGAGATCAAGCAGGAGACCGCTCGCTCGAATTTCCATTTTGCTATGAAAGGTCTTAGAGAATTACTCAAGAAAAGGGGAATTATTCATGAGATGTGAGGATTTCTGGGAGAAGCTCCCGGAGTTTTTCCCTGCTGAAGAGGGTTTGACCAAGGACCTGGAAAAACATCTGGAAGACTGTCCTTCCTGCAGAGAGGAAATGGCTTTGCTTGAAAAGGGGTTTGCAGAGCTAAAACAGGAGGTTGAGCAGGAACAGGGGGCGCATTTCTGGCATGAGATGCGGGCAAATGTGCGCAGCAGTGTCAAAATTCCCAACCCCCGGGTTTTGTGGGAATTTAATTGGTGGAGGTTCGGCTGGGCAGCTACTGCGATCACGGTCATGCTCCTGGTCTTCAATTTGTTTTATGGGCACAAAGCCTTTCTTCAGGAAGACGAACTCATGCTTATGGCAGGAATTGACCCTGTTGTCTCAGTATACGAAGATTCACAGGTCTTGGTAACTGAATGCAAAGAAGATCAATATGATCTTTATCTTTATGTGGATTTAACCGAGGGCTGGTCGTCCCTTTTGGCAGAGACTGCTGAAGACTCGACCTGAGGAGGTAATGATTATGAAAAAGGTATTTCTTGCTTTGCTATTGGTCATAATTTTTTTGTCTGTTAGCTGTACTGCCAGGATTCACTGTCCGCCACCGGGGCCGGCTGCGTTCGGCTGTGTAAAAGTGTGGGTGCCTCGGCACTGCAATTGTAGAGGAGTATGGATACCCGGACACTGGAGATGTAGATGCCGCTGACAGAGTTGGGAATACGGATTTCAAAACTGATTACATGTGCCAAGAAATCAATACAAAAAATCAATAAAGGAAGGTGACTTAAAATGAAAAAGCAAATCCTTTTCTGCGCATTCGCATTGGTCTTGATGATTTCAGAGTGTTTTGCCGGACCAGGCTTTCGAGACAAACCCAGAGACCTTAAGGAACGATTTGTAATACTAAGAAACTGGGAGCTCATACAAGAATTTGACCTATCGGAAAAAGAGGCTCAAAAGGTCTTTGAAATTCTAAAAAAATACGATGATGATCGGGTCGAGCTAATTAATAAGAGAAGAAAATTCCTTTTTGAATTGAAGGAAGAAGTCGATCGTTCCTCTTTTTCAGATGCCAGGCTTAGAGATCTTATGCGGGATTTAACCAATACCAACGTGGAATTGGCCGGACTCCCGAAGAGACAGCTCAAGGGGCTGGGAGAAGTTTTCAATATCAGGGATCAGGCCAGGTTTCTCTTGTTTTCTGAAAGGCTTGCAGGGCAAGTGAGGGCACTAATTGCCGGTGAACGACACAGACGTGGAAAGGGTGTTCCGGCTAGCAAACCAATGCAATAATTGCACGGTTAGTCTCTAAATTTGCCGTTTACAGGTTACATTTATGCCGTAGTAACTATTCAGGTGAATAGACTGAATAGTTACATGCCGTACGGCAATTGTTTTGAAAGATGAACATCTTTTAGTAGTTCATTAGTCCATCCGGTGCAAAAGGTGTTGTATAATACGGGCTAACTCTCAATAATACTGAGCTTGGCATAATCAAGGTGCAGGGTCTTTTCGCCGGCAACGTCAAAAAGCACCTGTATCTTCTTTGGACCAATGCCCCTGATCACCCTTCCCGGTCCAAAGATCGGGTGCCTGACCCTTTTCCCCGGTGTAAAGATACCGGAACCGGTTTGATCAGATCCTGGGCTACTTTGGAAGTCTATCTCTTGGATGTGTTCTGAAGGTTTTGAAGATGGCTTGGTGACATCCGGCATGTACTGGCGGCTTTCTTGATAAAGCTTTTCATCAGTTTCTATTTCCTTTTTCCATAACTGCAAGAGGTCGGCAGGTATCTCCTCCAGGAACCGTGATGGCCTGGCAGGGAGCAAGCCTGTACCTGAGACGCTTATAAAGGCAGGGTAACAAAAACACAGAAAATCTTTGGCCCTGGTTGCGGCTACATAAAAGAGCCTGCGTTCTTCTTCTATTTCCTTGGTACGAAAGGAGGCCGCAGGCGAAGGAAAGCGTCCCTCTGCCAGTGACAAAATCAAGACTGCCTTCCACTCAAGACCCTTGGCCGAGTGCATGGTGGAAAGGACCAGCCGTTCTTTTTCTTTTTCCATCTCTTCTTGGTCCGGAGGGTCCAGGGCCAGATCAGCGAGCATAGACACCGCGTCGTCATACCGGGCTGACAATCCTCTCAGGTGCGCCAGTTCCCGCAGACGTTTGGGAAAATCTTCATGATGGATCTTTTCCAGATGTGGCCGATACCAGGTCTCGAGCTGTAAAAGCAAATCCGGAAGGTCCGCCGGTATGTCATGGAGTCTTTTTAAAAGACTGCCGAGTCCCCTTACTGTTTCTCCCCAAGCCGCCTTGGTTTTATAGGTTGAAAGACATTCCAGGGGATCTTCGCTTTTAATCAATTGGGAGAAAATTTTCTCCACGCTCTTGATGCCGAGACGTTCGATTAATAGGAGGATTCTGCTCCAGCTCAGCCGGTCCAGCGGGTTTATAAGAAGGCGAAGAAGGGAGAGAAGGTCCTTGATATGGGCGGCCTCAATGAGACGCATTCCTCCGCGCTTGACAAAGGTTATCCTGCGGCTGCCCAATTCGGTCTCAAGGTGAAAGGAATGAAAACCAGCTCTGAAAAGTACGGCGATATCAGATGGTTTAAACCCATCCTTTAATAATTCCTGGATACGGTCGGCAACAAATTTTGCCTGGTCCACCTCATCCTTTGCCGTGTACTGGTATGGTGGATTTCCTCCCTTTCTCTGTGCCGTCAGTCGTTTTGTAAATTTTTCCTTGGCATTGGCAATTATGGCGTTGGTACAGTCCAGGTTGGGCTGGGTGCTGCGGTAGTTCCTCTCAAGTTTTATTATCTGAGTCCTGGAAAACATATCAGGGAAGTTCATAATATTCTTGAAATTTGCCCCCCTGAAGGAATAGATGGACTGGGCATCATCTCCAACGACCATTACATTATTATGACCGCAAGCCATAAGGTGCACGATCTCCGCCTGGGTGGCATTTGTATCCTGATACTCATCCACCATTATGTATTGGAACCAGGAACCCATGGATTCTCTGACCTGGGCATGTTCTTTCAGCACATCTCTCCACCTGAGGAGCAAGTCGTCGTAATCCATGAGTGCGTGAACTTTTTTATATTTGCGATAGACCGGGACAAGTTTTTCCAATCCGGGCAGTTCTCCCAGGAGGTGCGGATAGCCCTGCTCAATCACTTTGGATACAGATCCTCCGCAGTTCTCTGTCTTGCTCACAATTGAAGCTAAGGCGGATTTCCGGGGAAACTGCTTTCCAGGCCCTGTGAGTTCTAGCTGACGGGCCAGGAGGTGCAGGAGGTCCAGCATATCTGACCTGTCCAGTATTGTGAAGTTGCTGGGATAGCCTATCAGGTGCCCATGGCGCCTTAACATTCTATGGGCGAATCCGTGGAAAGTGCCTCCTGTTACCTGCTGACACCGGGACCCTACGATCCGGGATGCTCTGGCCAGCATGGTGGCGGCAGCCTTTCTGGTAAAAGTCAGAAGCAGGATTTTGTCCGGTTTCACTCCTTCCCGGATAAGCCGGGCAACTCTGTAAACCAGAGTACGGGTCTTTCCGCTTCCGGCACCGGCTATCACCAAAACCGGGCCGTTCATGATCTCTACAGCCCTGAGCTGTTCCGGGTTGAGTTCACGCTTAAAGTCAACATATATCCCTTTTGGGTCTGGGGAGTCGGTTGGCATTGTCATAAGATCAGGGAGTATTGAGCTCAGCAACCAGAGGGAGGTCCATGATTTCTTTAATGGTGTACTGGAGGGGAAGGGCAAAGAAAAAATTGTTTCCAAGGTTGGTTGCTTCGTAGCCAACAATGCCGCCATGGACTTCCACTACCTTTTTCACAAAGTGTAATCCATGACCAACACCCGGCTTGTATTCAGAACCGGTCCCGCGAAAACCCTCGTCAAAGATGC
>CBETWD010000182.1:0-4743 GCA_965539945.1 uncultured bacterium | reverse complement strand
AGGGTTCAGGGTTCAGGGTTCAGGGTTCAGGGTTCAGGGTTCAGGGTTCAGGGTTACCTTGTTGGATTGATGATTGTTGATTGCTCCATTGTTCTATTTTTATGCCTTTTCCATTCCCGCCTGCCTCGCAAGCTTGGCGAGTGGGCAGGAAGAACTCACGACTCAACGGTTCTTAGCCTTTAAACCGTGAACCTCTGAACCCTTGAACGGTTATCTTCATTCTTAATTCTTCATTCTTAATTCTTAATCACTCTGTTCCTATAAAAAACTGTCGAAAATCAGACTCGTCCCGTTCAAGGACATGATTTATCTCTTTCAAGAGCCTTGGCTTGTCCTGAGGCAGACGGCCGTGAAGGTTGATGTAGTTCGTATAGTGGTCACTGGCAAGAAAAGTTTTAATAGTCAGGCCTTCGAGGAAGGTCCTTGTTTCCCTTAAAACGCCGTGAGGCGTGAGCATCTTGAGGCGCCCTGCCAAGACATCATCCAGAATAGGTGTATTTATCTTTGGCACAAAGGTACGCAGCCGGATAAAGTCGGGCGCGATTTCATTGATCACCCTGGCAGTCTCTTTTGCATGCTCGGATGTTCTTTCCCGGCCACCGATTCCCAAAATAACATACAGGCTTAATTCGATCCCGGCGGCCATCAGCCATTTACCTGCTTCGATCTGCTCCTGGGCATGGGTTCCCTTGCGAATATGTTTCAATATGACGTCATCACCTGATTCAAGGCCCACATGAACGCGTCCAAGGCCCGATTTGGCCAACTGTCCAAGTTTATCCGGTCCTTTCTTATGGATAAATTGAGAGGACCCATAGACAGTAATCCGCTCAAGACGTGGAAAGGTTGTCCTGGCAAAACAACACACATCAGCCAGATTCTTTGTGTTCATAGCTATTGTGTTTCCAGCAGGGAGAAACATGGTACGCACGTTAGGGCCATAGATCTTTTTTGCTTCCACCATGTCTTGCTTAATATCCGCTACCGGCCTGACGCGGTATTTAGGGCCGTTCTTATAGACCATACAAAAAGTGCATCGGTTATGAGGGCATCCGATAGTGGCCTGGATTAACAGCGAGTCTGCTTCGCTGGGGGGCCGGTATATGGGACCTTTATAGCGCATAATGATAACTCAAATCAGGTTATCATAAAACACACATCGTTCGTTGCAAGGTGCAAACAGCCATGGAAGATCTCCATTCACGCGTTAGAGCTACGTTTTCCTGATTTCAACAAATACGTTTTTCTGTCAGTTAAGTGTTGCGCCGTCTGAACATACACTTTATTCTGTCTTTGCTGAACACTCACAATATAAGGACAAACAGGAAATCTCCCGGTTTTAGTTAGAAAGGATGGAAGCATGTTTGTAAGCGAGAAAGAGAAGACAGAACTATACAACTTGCTTGAAAGCTGGACAAATGACCCACAAAATAATAAGAGCACCTTTTCCAAGCTAAGAGACAATCTTATGGAAAAGGAGGATGCTATCCTGACCTTTAAGTCACGCCCCGGTGTGAGTTATTCGTTCAGGGCGAGCTTAGACAAACACGGAGAGAGTAAACTTTTTGTTATGGTTGATATCATAGATGATGATCCTGAAGACCGGTGGCTTTCAGTATGTTTTTACGGGGATATGATCACAGATCCGGATGAAGCAGGAAATTTGATTCCAAAAGGTCTCCTTGGGGAAGACGGCTACTGCTTTGATATTTATGAATATGACGAATCCACAATTTCCTATGTTGGGCAGAGAATTGATGAGGCCTATGCGAAAACGTTGGCTTGTTAAGGAAGCATCCAATACTGATGCGGCTCTCTCCTCTTTTTCCATTTAATAACGGATACAGCTCTCCCAATCTCCTTTACAATACCGATCGATCCATTCTCTGCCTATTTTCCCTTGTTCATAAAAAAAACCTTGAGACCTTCAATTCTTTGTCCGATAACGAATGTAGCACAGATGGCTTTGAAACTACCTGAACCCTCGGCAAGGATGCGAAGCCATGGTCCAAGGGAGCAGAACGATGAAGATATTGATTGCTGAAGATGATGTCACGACTCGCCGCTTGCTTGAAATCCTGCTGAGTAAGTGGGGATATGAGATAGTAGTTACTGGTGACGGCAAAGAGGCGTGGCATGCCATGCAAGCAACAAATCCGCCCCAAATGGCAATCCTCGACTGGATGATGCCTGAAATGAGCGGAGTGGAGCTTTGCCGCAAGATTCGTGAATCCATCACACCCTCACTGACTTATATTATCCTACTTACAGTGAAGGACCGCAAAGAGGATATCGTGTCAGGCCTTGATGCCGGGGCAAATGACTATGTCATCAAGCCCTTTGAGCAAGAAGAACTGCGCGCCCGCCTCCGGGTCGGCGAACGGGTTGTTGAGCTGCAATCCGCCCTTACTGATCGGGTTAAAGAACTACAGGAAGCTCTTTCTCATATCAAAACACTTCAGGGTATTCTGCCCATCTGCATGCATTGTCATAAAATTCGCGACGACCGGGATGTCTGGCAAAGGCTTGAAAAATACATAGGGGAACATTCGGGAGTCCAGTTCAGCCACGGCCTCTGTCCTGAGTGCCGAAAGAAGTACTACCCTGACCCAGCTAGTCAACTGACTAAAAACAGTGGCAAATCCTAACCCGGACAAGCCGGAAAAGTGCCTAAAATGAACTAAAGTTTTAAGTGCCTAAAGTTAAGGTGTCGCTTCGCTCCAACGGACTCCGCACCGGTCTGGTAACCAGGTTTTCACTAAATGCCTGGCGCATTAATTGTAAACGCGCTAAATTTCCATCCTATGGGTACTGGTAAAAAAACAAAAAAGGCCGCACAGAAGTATTCTATCCCATCGAAACGCAGGCAATACACTCCGGAACATCTTCTTAAAAAGGCTTCTTTAGCCCACAGGGAAGGCCGACTTGCTGAAGCAGAAAAAGGCTATCTGGAAGTATTGAAAAACAAGCATGATTGGGGAGCAGTACTGAATGCGCTTGGAACAGTATTCATGGACCAGGCCCAACTGGATAAGGCCCAGAGAGTCTTTGAGAAGGCAACAGAACTTAGACCTCCTTATTCCCCTGCATACTATAACCTGGCAAGGCTAAAGCAGTCAAAGAACGATCACAAGGGTGCTATAAGTATTTACAGAGCCGTGCTGGAGAAACAGCCTGATTTTGGTCAAGCATGGAACAATCTGGGTACTGCATACAGGGAGACTGGAGACCTGGATGAAGCCCTATCCTGTTTTCGCAAAGCAGTGAAGTTCGCTCCCGACATGGCAGAGGCATGGAACAACCTCGGCGTGGCACAGGACGAGTTTGATATGATTCAAGACGCTGCGAAGTCGTATAGAAAGGCCATTGAGATACGGTCAGATTATGCATCCGCCCACTTCAACCTTGGGGTTTCTCTACAAAAGCTCGGGCTACTCAAGGAGGCTGAGGATCATTACAAAAAGGTCCTTAAGACCAAACCGGATGATAAGTCGGCAAGGTTCATGCTCCAAAGCCTGGGGACACTGGAAACACCTGATGCCGCCCCGGCGGAATACGTGCGCAGGGTCTTTGATGGGTGTGCCGGGACCTTTGAAATGACCCTGGTTGAAAATCTTGAATACAAGACCCCTGAACTGCTTTTTGACCTTGTACGCCCATATCTGACTGATGAAATGACAGTTTTGGACCTTGGCTGTGGAACCGGCCTGGGCTCTCAATTCTATCGGCCGTTTGCAAAACAACTGATAGGAGTCGACGTATCGTTAAAGATGCTCGAAAAGGCTGCAAAGAAAAAAATCTACGACCGGCTTGAGGCCATTGACATACTTCAAGACTGGGAATTCCCCCAAAAATTTGACCTGATATACAGTTCTGACGTCTTTGTATATTTCGGAAATCTGGACCCGGTCATCAGATCCGCATCTTCTTATCTTGTTTACGGCGGGATCATTGCCTTTTCAGTGGAAAGGCTGGATGACAACAGCATGGAGCACCGGCTCTTTCCCAGTGGTCGCTATGCCCACTCGCAGGCATATATTCAAGATGTCCTGAGCCGTCATGGGTTATATATATTAGAGGAAGCCAAAGCAGATATCAGGAAGGAGTCAGGAAATCAGGTCAAGGGGTTATTGTTTGCAGCAAAGAAATATTAGGCTGAGTGTCCTTGGCTGATCCATTCCATCCAAAATAGACGACTGGAAAAGAAAAGGCCCGTGCCCACTGCCACATATACTCCCCACACCAAGACTCCGGGCAAGGGGCTGACCCTCAAAGACATCCCCAGTAAAACCATAAACAGTATCATCCCCCAGCTTTTAAAAGAGAGAAATCCTCCAAGGCACCTGTCCCTTTCCCTGTTTAGTATCCGGGAAATTACCCGTATTGCGGTCTTGTCAAAAATCAACCGGCCTTTCAGCACTCCAATAAAGGCGGCAACTATAAGCCACCAGGAATTTGCAGCCCCTGGTAAGCTCATCATGTTACCGGCACCCCGCACAAACAAAAAAAGCCCCACAATTGTCCACATAAGGGTCGCCAAAAGGACGTGTACCCTGACAGAGGCTACAGGCTTGCGGGCCTCAAGCCAGTATAAAATTCTCTCATACCTGTAAGACATGACTCATTATAGACTAATTCATCCGGGCCTTTTACAAAACCCCAAGTTTTCCAAGTGGCTCTATATTCCATTGTAACCGTTCACGGGATTACAACGCCCGTTTTACCGCAACCCACCGAACTGTA
>CBETWD010000181.1:0-4755 GCA_965539945.1 uncultured bacterium | reverse complement strand
TTAATAGCACGTACGAATAAGTCTATTTATGTAGAGTTCCGGGTTATCCACTGCTTCAGCCGAAATATTAAAAACATCCTGCGCAGTCTTTTCCCTTATAAGAGTAAGACCATATTCAAGAATATTACACAATCTCTCGCACTGGACATAGAGATTGGAAGAATCATCCACACAACTATACAGCAACATGTCCACTGCGTCTTCCTCTAAATTAATTCTCAGACCGCAACGTTTAAAAAAAGAATCCTCGTAACTCTTTATCTGCTCTATCCATAATTGCACCCTCTCACTGGCCTCCCTAAAGTCCAAATCTTCTTTCAAAGACAGATGGGCTACGAGGTCCAACCTATTAGGTGTAAGCTTCAGCTTAGAGTCTTTCCACCGGGGTAACTCCTCCTGCTCAAGGCGAGAAATCAGGATCTGTTTTTCCTCAGCAAGTATGGCCTGATACCTTTTCAGCCTTGCCTTGTCTTTTAAATTTTCTAAAAGTTTTTGGAGCTCTCCCTCTGGATCATTAACCAGATTACTGGTCACTACCAAAAAAGACACGCTAATTGAGGGCAGCTTTTTTTCAAAGGGCAGCAATACCCTTTCCACCACGCTCACAAGGGCCCTTGCCCCTGTATGTTCCTGATAGGCTTGGCGGGCAAGGAATCTCAGGGCATCTTCTTCGAACTTAAGGTCTATTCCATAGGCCCTGAAGTCCTGCTTCTTGCTCATGACAATCGGGTTGTTCGGATTACGCAGTATCTCAAACAGATCCTGCTCTGAGAGCTCTTCCAGAATTGAAATAACAGGAATCCTCCCAACGAACTCAGACTCAAAGCCGTATTCAACAAGGTCCTGTGGCTTCACGTGCCGTAGCCACTCCATCTCATCCTGGGTATCGATCTCTGCGCCAAAGCCTATACTCTTCTTCCTGAGCCTGTCCTTTATTATGTCGCTAAGGCCCCCGAAAGCGCCACTCACTATGAATAATATGCTGCGCGTATTAAGACTCTGTTTTTCTCTTTTTCCAGTCTTGCGGTATCTTTCTATGGCCTGTATCTGGGAAATAGGGTCATGGGGGACCCGTATGTCCACATCGGTCTCCTCAAGGGGTTTTAATAAGGCCCTCTGGACCCCGGCCCTGGAAACATCCGGTCCGCTTATGTGGTGAGAAGACGCGATTTTGTCAATTTCATCTATATACACAATCCCGTACTGTGCCCTTTCAAGGTCACCATCCGCTTCTTGCACCAGGTCACGGATCAGGTCTTCTATGTCTCCTCCCACATAGCCTGTCTCACTAAACTTTGTGGCATCGCCCTTTACGAAAGGTACGCCCAGTTTCGCAGCTATGAGCTTGATAAGATATGTCTTTCCAACTCCGGTAGGACCTATGAGGATTATATTATTCTTTATGCTTCCAATCAAATGGGGATCTTTTCCCTTTTTTTGAAGATATGTAATCTTGTTAAAGTGAGTACATATCTTTGTTGCCAGAATGGCCTTTGCCATATCCTGCCTGACCACATATCTGTTCAAGTAGGCCTCAAGCTCCTCCGGCTTGAGATTAAAGCTTATTTTTGGGCCCTTCTCAGAATCACTC
This sequence comes from uncultured bacterium, assembly GCA_965539945.1. Lineage (GTDB taxonomy): Bacteria > Desulfobacterota > Dissulfuribacteria > Dissulfuribacterales > UBA3076 > UBA3076. Next base: position 3,164 of record CBETWD010000181.1, on the reverse strand, counting down.
CCTTCTTTCTGGTCGATGCTATCAGGCTTTACTTGCCAAGGAAAGGCCATCTGGGACACTACCCGTATTCTCCCCCCATACCTTTTGGAAAGATAATCGCTTATCTCCTTTTCCAGGTCTTTTTGTGAAGGCAAATTCACGGTCCTGTCAGGCTTCTCATTGGTGATATCAGAAAGTCCTGTGTTCGGATCCTTCGAAGCGTTTTTCGTATCATCTTTCTTTTGCATATACATACTTTATAGCAGAAACAAGCTCTAAGCTCAATCCCGGCTCGTCAACATCCATGTCTTTGCATACTATCGGCCCATGTGATAGTTTTAAGAAATGTTGAACTGTGAATGATAAATTTTGAATTGTGGAATAAGATTAATATATCTGTACCTTAATTCAACACTCATAATTCAACATTCAAAATTTTAAATTAGGTGGGAGAAAAAAGCAATGAGTGAAAAAATCGTAATTGTAGGCGCAGTGGCAGCAGGACCAAAGGCTGCCTGCCGGGCCAGACGGCTCATACCTGATGCTCAAATTACCGTAGTGGACCAGGATGATCTGATTTCCTATGGAGGTTGCGGGATACCATATTTTGTTTCCGGCGATGTAGCAGATGAAAAGGAACTCCGCTCAACCACCTTCAATATGGTCAGAGATACTTATTACTTCAAGCAGGCAAAGGGTTTTGAAGTACGAACCATGACAAAGGCATTATCTATCGACCTGAAACAAAAGCTTCTCCGTGTTGAGGACGTCCGCACCACGGAAAAGGACTCCATACCATATGATAAGCTGATGTTGGCCACGGGAAGCAGGCCGAACGTACTTCCCATACCTGGAAATGACCTTGACGGCATCTTTACCATCAGCAGCCTGCATAAGGCCATAGCCATAAAGGACTGCCTTGCAAAAGGCCAGGTAGGCAAAGCGGTTGTAATCGGAGGCGGTGCTATCGGGATCGAAATGGCCGAGGCCATGGCTGATCTCTGGGGCGCGGAAACAACTATTGTTGAGTTCATGCCGCAGATACTGCCCAGGATTGTGGATCAAACCCTTGCTTCCATGGTTGAACAGCACCTGAAGGAGAATGGTGTCACTGTATATACACAGGAAACCGCCCGGAAATTCGAAGGAGACGACCAGGGAAAGATATGTAAGGTTATTACGGATAAAAGAGAGATTGAGGCAGATCTGGTAATAATGGCCGTGGGTGTCAGGCCCAGGGGAGAGCTTGCAAAAGATGCGGGCTTGCTGGTCTCTTCACAGGGCGGGATAGTAGTAAACCAAAGGATGCAGACATCAGATCCCAATATTTACGCTGCCGGCGACTGCGTTGAGACCTGCAACCTGATCAGCGGGAAAAAGGCCTATGCGCCAATGGGCTCTATAGCAAATCGCCAAGGACGGGTGGTGGCGGACAATCTGGCAGGTATTCCCAGCACCTTTAATGGGGTAGTCGGGAGCTTTATCATGAAGGTCTTTGACCTCTCTGTCGGCGCTACTGGTCTCAGCCTGGATGTGGCCAAAGCAGAGGGCTTTGACGCTATGGGAGCCCTTTGCGCACAGTATGATCGCGCCCATTTTCTCCCAACCAAGGAAAATATGTTTCTTAATATGGTGGTCGACAGGTCTGACAAAAGGGTGCTGGGTCTCCAGGGAATGGGTGCCATGGGAGATGGGCTAATGGCCAGGATCAACGCCGTAGCCGGATTGTTAGAGAGAAAAGCGGTCATCAGCGACTTCAGCAACCTGGAGCTGCCATATGCCCCGCCCTTCTCCACGGCTGTTGATATTCTGAATGCCACTGCCAACGTGGCTGACAACACGGTTTCCGGCCGGTTCAGGGCCATTAATGTAAAGGAATTTGTCGCCTGGCTAAACGGAGAAAAAAGTCACCCTGACTGGTTGGCCATTGACCTCCGCCATCCAGCCGAGGCAACACACTTCATAGAAAAATTTCAAGACCGCTGGATACACTTGCCCTATGATAAATTCCGGGACGAACACGAACAGCTCCCAAAGGATAAGATGCTCATACTCATATGTAATGCCGGCGCAAAGGCCTATGAAGTCCAGTGCTTCCTTGACAGCGTCAACATGAAAAACACCGTTGTGCTTCCGGGCGGCCTCAATGTAATACGCAATTTAGGGGTCGATTGGTGGCCGAGCTAGCAATGAAGGAGAACTCACAAATGTCCATTCTTGGTTATCTGGCTCTATTACTGACGTCCATCTTTTTCCTGGTCCAGGCCCAAGGCTGCCTCGCGGCTGCCTGTCCTTCCAAGGAGACCATACAACAGAAGGTGGTAGAGACCTTCAGGCAAGACATTAATGTCATAAAAATCCAGCCTAGTGCTGTACCGGAGCTTTGCGAAGTTCAGGTGAATTTCAAGGGCCAAAACCGCATCTTATACACTGACCCAAAGGGGGAATTCCTGATCACCGGCCAGATCTACAGGTCCTCGGATGCGACCAATATCACCACTGAAGCAATTGCTGATCTCAATCGTTTTACCGGTTCCGACCTCAGACGTCTTGAAAACCTCACTGCCTTTACCGTGGGTTCAAAAGGAGAAGTTGTTTACTTCGTTACAGACCCGCAATGCCCGTACTGCAAAAAGGCAGAGGAAATAGTCGTCAATATGGCAGAAGCAGGGGAAATCCAGTTAAAGGTCCTGCTATTCCCCCTCCGCATGCATAAGGGTGCAAAGGAGCAGTGCATATCCGTCATTTGCGACAATAAGGGCTTGGAAGACCTTCACAGCCAGTACAAATCAGAAAACCAGTGCCAGGAAGGAAAAGACAAAATTGAAAATACTCTCCGTTTTTTGCAACAAAAAGGTATAACAGGCGTTCCGACCTATATCTTTAAAGACGGGAAGTATCATTCAGGAGTGCTTAAAGAGCAGGCCATGAAGAAGCGGCTGGGTTCAAAGGATAAGACCGCTCCCTCCACTCGCTCCATTGACGGATCATAGACTCCGGCTATATTGTGCTTCAGATAGTGTAATTCAGGTGGATAGACTGAAGGTAGAAGGCTAATAAGGACAAATCATGAGTGATCACACAAAACTGCGGGCATTTGAGTTGGCTGACGAGATTGCAGTATTAGTTTAGAGGATTCATCTCTGTTCGATCATTGCAAAATGCTTGAAATCCTTCAGCCTTCA
>CBETWD010000180.1:0-4767 GCA_965539945.1 uncultured bacterium | reverse complement strand
ATTAATGCTTACCGATGATGTAACCGATATTCAAATAGACGTCGGATTGTTTTTAAAAACCTTTGTTTTCACACTATTAGCATTGCAGGCCCTGTGCCTTTGTGATGGATCAGGACATATTAGTGCCCTGTTCGTTGGTATCCAGGAAAGATGCGGATAATTCGTCTAAAAAGATCCAAAGGAGGATAATATTAATGAAATCAAAGACTGAATTTGGGAACAACAAAGGCTTCACACTCATAGAGATGGCAATTGTGCTGATCATTATCGGTATTATTATCGGCGCTGTGGTCAAGGGGAAGGACCTGGTTCGGGGGGCAGAGCAGAAAAAGGTCTATTCGAAGTTTATCAGTGAATGGTTGACCTGCTATCTCAACTTCTATGACCGCACAGGGAAGGTATTGGGAGATACCTGGGATGGTTCGGCTGCAGGACAGGACGGCAAGGCGGATACATCGGCGGGAACAGCTACTGCTCCCACTGATGCCGGTCGGGCTGATCTCTATGATGGACCAGCAGTCGGAACCGCCTATATGGGGCTGAAACAAATAGGCCTTACCGCACCGGCAACCAACACCGCTCTCAACTATCAGTACAGATATACAGATAGCTGCGGCGCGGCCGATATTCTCACCATTGCCTTTGCTTATGATACAACCGGAAAGTACAACTATATGGAGATCACGAACATACCCAATGAACTGTGCATTAGCCTGGACACAATGATTGATAGCCAGGCCGACGGCACTTTGGGAGATTTTATCGGCGATGCGCAAACAGGTGCTGCCTGGGGAACTGATCCATGCACCACTACGACTGCGCGCTGGAAATTGGAGTTCTAATAGATTTTCAAATATGGAAATCTATAGGAAGAAGCATCTGCGAACAGAATGTTCAGACCATACATCATAGCATCGGCAATGGCGATCGTGTTTTGCATTTCCGCGCATTTTTTTCTGACTACGTACAGAGAGTATGCCTTAAATCAGGAGAAATTACGATATTCCACAATCCAGCCTCAGGCCATGAGGGAATACGAGAGGAAACAGGAGAAACAGAAACGTATCTATGAGCAGGTAAGCAAATTCATTGATCATGCCGGTTCTCTGGGCTTGGAGAAGGACGAATGGGCCTATTACCGTGTCAATATCGAGGAATCCGTTTCCTTTGCAGAGGCGGAACGGATTTTGAGGCAGACAGCGAACTCAGAGTCCTATTATTTTAAGCCGATTATGCTCCATATGAAGACACGCATGGAGTCTGGTGACGCAATCACTCCAAGCACACCCGGTCCGGTTGCTGCTGATTCCCTTAATACGGAAAAAGGTGATTTGTTGCTCACTCTCAAAGGGGCATTTATGGTCAAGCCTAAGTGATGTTCAGAAATCCAACAAAATATCTGGTTGAGCTCGACGGATTCATTTACGGCTATTCACAAGGCCGGATCGAGGAAATTGTTGAGCTGAAAGACATTAAAGGGGATAAATGGATCGTTTCTGATTTTGAGCAGGCGATTTCAAGGATCATGACCGTAGATGCCCCATTAAAATACGCAGAGGTCATAGTACGCAAAAAATTGGAAGAAGCCGGCGAAGTTGATGAACCGGTCTCCATTGTTACCCACTGGAAAAAGAGCAAGACCCAAAATACCACGGATGTCTTTTTTACCGCAGTTCCATCCAGGGTTTACAATCGCTTTGTTCAGCAGATCAGGGACCATGAAGATAGCGTGATGCTGTTCCCGGTCTATTCGGTCCTCCATGGCGCTCTTAAACGACTGCGCCATCCCAAGCCGGTTGCAGTGGTCTTCCAGCATGGCCGATTTGCGGACCTGATCATCGGGACCGGCAAGAGGATCCTGTATGCCAACCGGTGTGTGGCCTTTGATACAAGTAATGAACAGATCTCGGCCCTATGGAATGTAGTCAATGCGGATATCGCCACAGTGGAGACTGAAAACCGGATCAAGGTAGACCAAGTTCTATTACTCAACTGGATAAACAGTGGACCTGAGCCGGACTGGCTCCATGACAAAGGCAGGGAATGTTTCCTCATGGACAGAGAGGACGTCTCCTTTAATGGGGAGGATTACTCTGTCTCTTTCTTGAAGGTCCTGCGCATGCAGCAGGGATTTAAGGCAGTCTCACCCGGCCTAGAAAAGGCCTGCTATTACAGCCGGAGATGCCTTCCATACTTAAATACAATCTTCTTTCTGGCCACCCTGTTATGTGTTGGGGCATACTTCTGGTGCAGTCAGAAAAATGATGCGCTGGCACAGCAGCTCCATGCCAGAGAGGCCCAAATTGCCAGGCTCAAACACAACGCCCCTGCACAGGAAATAGATTACAAACAGACCATTTCCTTTGTGAGGGATCTTAGTCGCTATGGCAAGTCCCCGTCGTATAAGAGTGTGGTGAACGACATATCAGAGGCCTTGCCGAATTCCATGTCCCTGCAGGTCCTGAAGGTGGATTATCCCGGAGACGAGGTGAAGATAGAGGTCTTCGGCAGAGCAAAAGCCTCTTTTGGCTCGGCCTATAGAGGTTATCAAGGATTTCTGGATGGATTGAAAGCAAAGGGATACACAGTGGCGGAAAGCAAATTCGACACGGAAATTCGCCAATCAGAGTTCTTGACCAGATTGACTAAAGAAATCCAATGAAGAGAAAGCACTATGGGTTTTTGGCCTTTTCGCTAATGATGCTGTCTTTGATTGCAGTGGGCCTGGATGCCTTTCAAAACATGGAAAGCCTGGAAAACGCACTGCATGCCCTGCCTCCAAGAGCGATTCCCGATGTACCCATGCCCCCTCGCAGTGTTGTGAAGGAAATGGCAAAACTTGACAGCCGATTGCCCGGTCTCGCCAATCCCCCGGCGTCAGACATCTCACAAGTAAACCTCGCCCTGTTTGGCTATAAGGCTATGGATATGTATGCAGAGGCGGAAAGAATCGACCTATTGCCCTCTGACATGAATTACTCTGTGAGTCTGGCTTTTTCAGCCGAAGAGAAAGGCTTCTGTATCATAGACGGGTTGTTTTACCAGCAAGGGGCCTTTCTTCCCGATGACGCTCAGATCGTTGCCATAGAGCCGCGCCGTGTCATGGTCATGAAGGACAACCTTCAACAATGGATATCAGTAGAAAAAAGGTAACTCTGAACCATGAACTCCGAACCTGTGAACGCCTATAAAAGAGCAGGATGCCTGCCCATAGTCGTTGCCTTTCTCTTTCTGAGCGGATGTGCCCTTGGGCCGACGTCCGTGCTTGACTCCAAAAGGCCTTCCCCTGATTCCTTTCTCAATCAGATAGAGGCAGAGTCGGATGAGTTGGGTGCAGAGCAGAAAGAACTGAGGGACAGGCTGGAAAAAGAGGCCTTCAGGGAAGTTGAGGCAGAACCTGTCATGCCCGCATACGACCCCTTTGAGGATCAAATCGTCTCTTTTTCCATGGTCGATGAAGACCTGCAGCTTGTTTTGTATTCGCTCTCACAGGCCGTGGGCATGAACATCATCCTGGATCCAAACCTGAGTGACGAAAAGCTCACGGTTACGCTGAATTTTGACAACGCGTCCGCTTCCACGGTCCTTAAGGAAATCCTCAGCACCTTTGACCTCTGCTATGAAGTCGAGCAAAACATCATTCGCATCAAGCCCTATGAGGAGAGAATGTTCAGGCTGAATTTCCTGGACACGAACGTAAACACCACTTTTGACGTTGGGGGTGATGTGCTTGGAGCCGGAGATACAAGCGCCTCCGGGCTTTCCGGAAACTTCAAGCTATCCGGGCGGGGGGCCAGAAAAGGCAACCCCTATGACCTCCTGGATGAGATGATCAGGCGCATGCTCTCCGACAAAGGGAAATACTCTCTAAACAGGTTATCCGGCACTCTGTATGTCAAAGACACGCCCAGTGTTATCCACTCTGTTTCCAGGCTGATAAATCATCTGAGAGACATGCTGGCAAGGCAGATACACATTGAGGCCAGGATCATTGAGGTAAGCCTATCAGACAAGTATATCTACGGCATTGACTGGGGTATCCTCAGAGACCAAGCAAGTACTTCAAGCAAGCTAAACAGCGCCGAGTGGGCACTGGGCAGCGGTCTGGTCCTGAGCGGGGTGAACAGGAATTTCTCAGTTGATGCTACCATAAAAGCCTTAAGGACATTCGGGGACGCCAAGGTCGTTTCCAACCCAAGCATTCGCTGCAAGCACAGCCAGCCTGCCATCATATCTGTCGGCACATCACACACTTACAAAAAAAGCGTCACCACAAGCAACATTGACCACGACTACGGATTGGAACAAACCACGCAGGTAGAGGTCTCCACGGTCTTTGACGGGCTTATTCTCGGAGTCATTCCATTTATAGAAGAAGACGGAGACATCACGCTCCTTATAAATCCGATCAAAAGCGATGTTGATCCAATCAGCATTGAGCCGGTTCCGGTAAACTCCAAGGCAACGGACAGCATATCCCTTCCCCAGGTCAGTATCAAAGAAATCAGCACGACCATCGGGATCAGGAGCGGTGATCTGGTTATCCTTGGCGGTCTGATTGACAAACGGCGACAGACAGAGAAAAAGGGCGTGCCTTTTCTCTCAGCCATGCCCTGGCTCGGTTATCTTTTCAAAGACGAGTCATCAAGGGACGAGACCCGGGAGTTGGTGATTATACTGAGTGTTTCTATTATTTGAGGTTCAAAGGTTCAGAGGTTCAGGGTTACTGAAAAGATGAACATCGAACATCGAACGCCCAACATCGAA
>CBETWD010000179.1:0-4768 GCA_965539945.1 uncultured bacterium | reverse complement strand
AGCACTCCGTTTTGAAACATTTTTGTCAGAAATTTCTTGTGATATGAAGCGTCAAAGATTCCCTTTCTGCGCATCAGCATATAGTACTGGTCTAAAGATAAGCCCCTTTCAAACGTCTTGATCGTCATGCGATATGTCTCATAGGGCATACTCATGATTTCATCCGCAAGGAAGACAGACACGGTCTTTTCATGACTCAAGTTAGCTGGTCCTTCTTTTTGCAAGCGTTCCAAGAAGCCCGGCAGATCAAGGTAATCATGATCGTGGATGGAGATAAGGGCATGATTCAGCCTGGGGCGCTTGGTTTCATTAGAGCTCCCTGCCTGCCTGGGCCCGGACTGATGCTGTACCTTTTTGACCTGGAGGCTGGTCAAGTCCTCAATAAATGAAATTTGGGAGAGCATAGACTGGTGCTGTATAATTGTTTCTTTCAGATTAAGGAGCAGCTTACAGTGATCCAGGGACTTAAAAATATTTTCGGTCCTGTTTGAGTATTGGTCTGTGATCGCCTCTTCAAGCGCCCTGATAACCAATTCATCAAGACATGCGAACAGGATGTGAAAGAGTTCGCAGGATTGCTTTTCCAAGGTCTTTAGCATAAATACCAATAACTCACACCTGAATATCTCCTGTTCAGATAGGGCTTTCGGAATAAATACACATAGGTTGTCCAATGGAAAGCTGTATTGTTCCCGGTCCCTGAGCCTTTTTTTCCAGGAAATTAGCGTATCCGGGTCATGCGGCTTCTCAACATATCTTTCCCAGTAGCGGCTTCCGACATCTGTGGATAAATGGTCGTAGTATATCTTTGCGTTTATATATTTTTTGGCAAACAAATCATGTTTTAGCTGGAAAATACTGAAAATTTCATCCCTTATTGCGGCGTATGTCTGGGCCGTGTCGTGGTATCGGCTGAAAAAGATGCTTACGTTTATGCCCGTGCCCAGGCAGTCATTGATAAGACCCAAGTTTTCTTTTAGTTTCTCAATTGAATAGGTCTTATGATGTTTAATTTCTTCGCGGCTCCTGTCATCGAAGACCTCAGGGGATATCTCAAAGAGCGGTTTGTCTTGATTGTCGATGATGAAAATGTCTCTGTATAATTCCAGGAATTGCCTGTCGAGCAATTGCCAGGCCCCATAGTTTAACCGAAAGGTCTTGATCAACGTTTTTTCTTCTTTCATGGCCGCGAACAGGGCCTTTATGTAACCCTGGTCGATCTCGTAGCAAATGTATATTTTTTTCGCGAATTCTTTCAAGCGTTTCAGGTCCGTGACAATGGCCGCAATTGACCTTGAGACCGGTTTTGACCGTGCGCTGTGAAGCTTGAAGGACTCACGGCTTCCGCCACAATAGTCGCAGCTAAAGACACAACCTCTCCCAATAAAAACAGGAAATCCTAGTACTTCTTCTACTGCTTTTATGTATACATCATGGTCAAAAAGGCAGGTTAATTTGGAAAAGGAAATGCCGGAAAGAGTTTCTTCGTCTATAAAGTAGGAGACATCATTGACTCGTATATCAGTCCCGTCTCTATAGATCAGATTGGGTATTTCCGGCTCCTCAGCACCCTTCAGTAGGAGTTCCATTGGTCTTTCCGGGTCGCCCTTTATAACATAATCAACAGACGGCCATCTTCTGAGCAACGCCTCTCCAAAATATCCGGCTGTGAAACCGCCGCAGATGATCTTGACCGGATCAGTCCTTGATTTGATGTGCTGAGCTACCCTGATTCCTTCTTCTGCGGTTTCCTGCCAGTGCAAGATCAGACCGACATGCGTGGGGCGAAATTGCTCAATATGTTGGTCAATGAGCGAGGCCGTATCTGTCTTGTCGTAAAGGGCCAGGTTGAGTATTTTTGCCGGGATTTTTCTCTGGTTCAGAAAATCACACAGCCCAAAGGTCCCCATGGGAATATGTAAAAAATTCGCCCCTGGGCAGTTTATGATAAGAAGTCCGGCCTGCATATGAATCCCCGGTTTTATGATCCTGCCGGATTAAGCCTTCCAAGGGATTCTTTAAATGCTTCAAGGGCTCTCTGACTAAACAGCACAAAGCGAACCAGCTTGATTTCAGGATGGGCCTGCAGAAAACCAATAATGGCACGAAGGGCCACAGAAGCTGCCTCTCCCAGGGGATATCCATAGGCCCCTGTGCTGATAGCAGGAAAGGCCACTGAACAGACACCCTTTGCCAGGGCGACTTCCAGGCTTTTTCGATATGCGCTTTCAAGCAGGCGCTCTGTGCTCGGATTCGGTCCCTTATAGACAGGTCCTACAGTATGGATCACATACCGAGCCTTGAGCTTATAGCCTCGGGTGATCACCGCGTCTCCTGTGTCGCAGCCTCCAAGGGTCCGACACTCGGCAAGTAACTCCGGTCCTGCTGCCCGGTGAATTGCACCATCCACACCACCTCCACCCAGAAGCGTACGATTGGCCGCATTTACTATGGCCTCGGTATCCTGCTGTGTGATATCTCCCTGTATCAACTCCAGTACGGATGATCCGATTTTTACTTCCATGATGCTACTCTCCTGTTATTCCGTGGAACCTTTTGCAAAACCCAATCTATCTTATCCCAATCTCTTGACCAATTTACATACCATTTTTCAATACCGCACGCACTAGCATTTGGGGCCGGACATAAATGAACAACGCCGATTTTACATGGGGTCGGAAGACGCAGGCCTCACAATTCTTTTGACAAAATGAAAGGCAAATTGTGAGCGTTCACGGGTTCAGAGGTTCAGTGTTCAGGGTGTACTGATGATTCGGGCGCTATCCAGGTTCGCGTTTAAGTGCATGAGAGGTTTGTTCGATAAAAATATATAACTTAAACTACATAGAACAATCGTAATGAACGGGGAGAGGGGAGAGACGAGTTGTGAGTGGTGAGAGAAACGGAGTAAGGCATTTGATGAAATCACAATTCAGTTTGGCATATTCGATTATCGGGCTGATCTTTCTGGTGGTCCTTGGCGCGACTTCTATCCTGTATTATGCCAACGACTTCTGTTTGAAAGAGGGTTTTGAGGAAAATGAACATAGGGTTGCCAAAAGCTCTGAACATATAATCAAGTCCCTTGTCAATAAAGAGATAAGAAAATTATTCGGTTTATCAAAGGCATTAAGAAAACACGTCATGTTGGAAAAGGCGCTTGATGGTTACTATGCCTCGGAAAACAATTTTGGCGACTTAAAAGAAACCATGGAAAGTATGGCTGATGACCTGGAACTCGATATGTTTTGGATATCAGATCTTGAGGGCCGGGTTATTTATCGCACTCACTCGTCGCAACAAGAAGACACCAAGGACATCGAGCCGGTCAAAAACGCACTGGCTGGGAAAAGCAGCATAAACATTTCAAGAACAAGCCTCGGATGGGGCTTCAGGGCCTATGGACCGATATTCAGGGACGGTGAAGTGATCGGCTCCACAATGGTGGGAAAATGGTTCAAAGACGATTTTGCAAAAGGAATTGCCCATGTCGTGAATGCCGAGGTTTCGTTCAGTGCTTTGGATGGTGTTATCGGGAGTTCGCTGACCTCAGAAGGAAGAGAATTTCTGGACGCAGACTCCGTCTCAAGCTGTATCAAACAAGGCAAGGTCATACATCGATATCGTGTCCCGGGCTCCACATGCCTCTTTTATATGCCGATGCAAATACTCGATAAGACGTTCTGTCTGATTGTTGGAATAGACACGAGTTTGTCACAGCAACTCATACAACAGAACCGGATGAGGGCTACAACCGGGACGGCAATTATTTTAGTAATTGCCTTTTTTCTGGGGAGCTGGCTTGCCCTTTATTTGATCAGACCCCTAAGATCCTTGCGGGACAGGGCTAAGGCTGCAGTGAAAGAGTTGTCCGGGCAGACTATTGAAGCAGGTGATGGTAATGAGGTGCAAGGCATGGTCCTGGCATTTGATGCCATGGTCAATACAGTCAATGACCATCTTGACCGGCTCCGAAAGGCAGAAGCGGACTTGAAGGGATCACTGGAAACTACGGAAAAGATCCTGTCGGAGCTGCCTACAGGCGTGATGGTCATTGACATGGACAGGAAGGTCATTCAGATAAATGAAACAGCGTTAAAGATGACTGGATATGCCTCAGAGGAGGTTGTTGGAAACTCATGTTACAAGACCCTGTGTCCCACATCAAAAGGGAATTGTCCCATTTTGGACAAGGGAGAGGATGTCAATAATTCTGAAAAAAACGTGAGGCACAAAGATGGTCGTCTGGTTCCTGTCTTAAAAACCGTTGTGCCTATGACCCTTGGAGGTAGAGAGGTCTTGCTCGAGACCTTTATCGACATCACCAAGCGCAAGCAGGCAGAGGATGCGCTCAAGGAGAGCGAGGAAAAGTTCCGAAGTATTGCCGAAAGTATGTCTGACTGGATCTGGGAAACAGATAGAGAAGGCGTATATACATATTGTTCGGAAAATGTAGAGGATATCCTTGGCTATACGCCTGAAGAGATCCTTGGCAGAACTCCGTTTGACTTCATGCCTCCTGATGAGAGGGAAAAGACCTTCCCTATCCTTACTGAAATCATAAAAGAGAGACGTCCAATACGCAATTTTGAAAATACTGCAATTGCCAAAGACGGACGCCTTGTCCATCTTTCCACGTCCGCATCTCTAATGTTGGATGAAAAAGGGGATTTTGCAGGCTACACTGGAGTTGATTCTGACATCACCAATCGCAAGCAGGCGGAGCAGACGCTGTTTCAAGCAAACGAGGAACTTGAAAAAGCCATCG
>CBETWD010000178.1:0-4772 GCA_965539945.1 uncultured bacterium | reverse complement strand
TTAAGACAGTAAAATCGTTAAATATAGATATTAAGCATCTGTGCCGGGTCGAGGGGCACGGGGATATCAGGATCAGGATAGAAGACGGAAAGCTGGCTGAATGTACCTGGGCCGTAGTAGAGACTCCCAGGTTTTTTGAGGTAATGTTCAGGGGACTTTCCATTGAAATGGCTCCGATCCTTGCGGCCCGGATCTGCGGTATATGTTCCATTTCACATTCCCTGGCAAGTGCCAGGGCCATAGAACAGGCACTGAAGATCCAAATTCCGGAGCCGGCACAAAAGGTAAGGCTCCTTGCCAAGCATGCCGAGACGCTGCAGAGCCATAGCCTCCACCTCTTTTTCCTGGTGGCACCGGATTTTCTTAATGTACCCAGCGCTATTCCGCTTATGCAGACGCATCCGGAGGTGGTGGAGACCGCTGCCAAAATCAAGGGGTTTGCCAACAGGGCCTCTGATCTTCTGGTAGGCAGGACCACACACCCAATGGTCATAAAGATCGGCGGCCTGACACAGGTCCCACGCAAAATACAGTTAACTGAACTGGCCAAAGACCTGGATGCTACCATCCCTTATTTGTGGAAGGCCCTTGAGTTATTTAAGAAATTCAACCTGCCTGATTTTGTAAGAGAAACTGAATTCGTGTCCCTAAAGTGGGCTGGGGAATATCCATTCATTGGAGGGGATCTTGTTTCAAGTGATGGTGTTTCCAAGAAGGAAAACGAATATATTGCCATGACAAACGAATATATTGTCGATTTCTCTACGGCAAAAATGACAAGGCTCAGCAGGGAATCTTTTGCTGTTGGTGCATTGGCAAGGTTTAACAACAACTATGATCTGTTGCACCCAAAGGCAAAAGGGGCGGCCGAGGCACTGAATTTAAGACCGGGGGTCCACAATCCATTCTTTTACAATCCGGCACAGCTTGTGGAGTGCATTCATGTTGTGTATGAGTCAAAAGACCTGATCTCGGAGCTGATCGACTCGGACATCTCTGAATTTTCAAGCCATTACACTGTAAAGGAATGTGAGGGCGTGGGGGCCGTTGAGGCGCCCAGGGGGATACTCTATCATTGTTACCGGATCAACGAAGAGGGGAAAATCGAAAAGTCGGATTGCGTAATTCCTACCAATCAGAATAATGCCAACATTTATTATGATCTCAAAAAGCTGGTAGAGGAATTAGTAGCACAGGGAAAAGGCGAGGAAGAGATCGCAAATCTCTCTCAGATGCTTGTCAGGGCCTATGACCCATGTATTTCCTGCTCGGTGCACTGAAACGACAACCCATCATTCCAAATCTCTTTAAAGGCTTCTGTGGTCTTGATCATCCGAAAGCCGGAATCCTGAAATATGATTCCGCTCAAAATGCTTCAGATGCAAGGCGCGAAATTTCCGAGGAATGAGGCGTACTCAGTGTACGTCGCAATGACGAGGAAATCGAAGCAACGCAGCAGATGGTGTATTTTCAGCGGAATCATACCTCACCTGCCCTGAGCAACTGTATAACCCGTTCCAGGTCCTGGACGGAACGATAGCGTATCTCCAGCCTGCCGCCCCTTTTAGTCTGCACTATTTTTACTTTAGAACCAAGCCTGCGAGTCAAGTCTTCGCAAAGATTTTTGATGTCAGGATCTTCCCTTCGCACTCTCACACCCGGCCTTTTTCCTTTAGCTAATCGACGGGCCAAGGCCTCTGCCTGTCGTACGGAAAGATCTTTTTCTATTATCTGGTCTCTTAACTCCTTTTGGCTTTCAGGATCTTCCAACATCAAAATGGCCCGGGCATGGCCCATACTGAGCCGGCCATCAAGCAGGTCGGCCTGAGCATAGTCCGGTAATTGGAGAAGCCTCAGGAAATTGGCCACAGTAGACCTTTCCCTTCCCACCCTTGAGGCCACCTGGGACTGCGTAAGTCCCATCTCATCTATAAGCCTGCTATAGGCCATAGCCTCTTCCAGGGGATTCAAGTCCTCTCTCTGGATATTCTCAACCAGTGCCAGCTCAAGAAGTTCATCAGGGCTCACGTCCTTTATGACAACAGGGACCGCCTTAAGCCCGGCCTTTTGGGCCGCCCTCCACCGCCTTTCGCCGACTATCAGCTCATAAACACCATCAACCTCCCAGACCACCAAGGGCTGAAGGACCCCTTTCTCCTTAATGGACCCGGCAAGGCCTTCAAGGGAATCCTGATCTATATGCTTTCGTGGCTGATCGGGATTTGGCCGTATCTTTTCTATAGGACAGAGGAAAAATCCAGGACTCTCTAAATCATATATGTCTTCTGTAGAAAGAAGGGCTCCAAGCCCTTTGCCTAATCCCCCTCTGAGCTTCATCGTAACCTCCTCTGGCAACCCAGGAACTCGCGGGCCAGGGCCAGGTAACTCTCTGCCCCCTTGGATCTCGGTTCGTATGAAAATATCGGCTTCCCATGACTCGGACTCTCACCTAATCTTACGTTTCTGGGAATAGTAGTCTTGTAAACCAAGTCCCTGAAATGTGTCCGCACCTCACGCGCGACCTGAAATGCAAGACGAATGCGGTAATCGTACATGGTGAGCAACAGGCCTTCAATATGGAGCGTGGGATTGAAGTTATGTTTCACGAGCCTTATAATCTTTATTAACTGACTCAAGCCCTCAAGGGCATAATATTCACATTGCATGGGAATAATTACGGAATTGGAAGCACTCAGGGCATTTATGGTTATCAGCCCCAGAGAGGGGGGACAGTCCAGTATTATATAATCAAAGGAACTTAAAGGAGATAAAAGTTCCTTCAGTACGCCCTCCCTGTTATTGCGTCCTGCCAGATCCACCTCTATCCCCACCAGATCCATATTTGAAGGAATAATGGAAAGATTGGCAACAGATGTGGGCTGTATCACTTCGGCAGTGCCGGCCAAACCAAGTATGGCGTGATAGAGGTGTCTATCCAGCCCCTTTTGGGCAATTCCGAGACCGCTGGAAGCGTTTCCCTGGGCATCGCAATCTACAAGCAATATAGACCTCTTGAGAATGGCCAGACCTGCTGCCAGATTTACCGCGGTTGTGGTCTTGCCAACGCCACCTTTCTGGTTGGCCACACATATTATCTTGGTTTTTTGTAACGGTGATTTTTTCATTATTTTTGCATGAAACTAACTTTATACTATAATCGAATTCAGGAGGATTAAGCCATAACAAAAGTTTCTGGAAACATAAAAGGCCTGACACATTCCGAGCGCCGGGGCCTTGAGCGCCTCTTCCGTAAAAAAATACCCCCCAACAAGTTGTTAACCCCTGAAATAGCAAGGACCTTGACCGAGATCTCCGGCCCTATGGCCAGACAGGTCGGGGTCATAGTAAACCGAAAAGGCATAATACGCCACGTCATCCTTGGTGATCATCACAGTATATTGATACCAGATATAAGCTTTTACCGCAGGGGGCTTGGCCGCCTAAAGGGTTTGCGGTGCATTCATACCCATTTTAATAAAAATGAAGGAATAAATACCGAGGACCTCTCGGATCTCGCCCTGCTGAGATTGGATGCCATGGTAACTGTTGAGGTTAAAGACAACCTGCCGGGCCAAGTGTGTTTTGCCCACCTTCTGCCCCCCAACCCTGGAAACCGGCAATGGAAAATACTTGCTTTCCGGCATCCCGGCGCTGTTGACCTGCCTTTTGCAGAATTCATTCAAGAACTTGAGACAGAAATACAGAAGTCCCAGGACGGACTGTCCCCCAAGGAGACGGAAGAGCGTGCGATTCTGGTACATGCAAGCCAACATCCTCGCTTTGAGGCAGAGCGATCTCTTGCAGAACTCGCGGAACTTGCCCGCTCATCCAATGTAGAGGTGCTGGAAAAGATCTGGCAGCGTGTTCCTCGCTATAATCCCGCACACCTGCTCGGCAAAGGAAAGCTGAGGGAAATCCTGATGAAGGGCCTTTATCTGGGGGCCACCATGGTAATTTTTGACCAGGATCTCAGGGCCATACAGCTAAACAACATTGCCAGGATGGTAGATCTCAAAGTCATAGACCGCACTCAACTGATCCTGGACATCTTTGCAAGAAGGGCCCAGAGCAAAGAGGGAAAAATCCAGGTGGAACTGGCGCAACTCCGCTACCTGCTCCCCAGGCTCCTGGGTCGAGGGACTGCCATGTCAAGGCTTATGGGAGGCATTGGTGGAAGAGGCCCGGGTGAAACCAAGCTGGAAGAGGATCGCAGGAGGGTAAAGCAGCGTATCAGCTCTCTTGAGCGGGAACTAAAGGGCCTTTCCAGGGGAAGAAGAGAGAGAAGAAAGCGCAGGACCAAGGAAGGCCTTCCGGTCATCTCAATTATAGGCTACACCAATGCAGGCAAATCCACCCTTCTCAATCAACTCACCGGCAGCAAAGTCTTTGCTGAAGATCGACTCTTTGCAACCCTTGATCCAACAACACGACGCATTGCCCTCCCCGGAGCAAGAGATGTGTTGCTGGCAGATACTGTCGGCTTTATTCGACATATGCCAAAAGACCTCCGGGTGGCATTTAAGGCCACTATGGAAGAACTGGAAGACGCGCATCTTTTCTTACACGTGGTTGACGCAACCAGCCCGTATAAAAAAATGGAGATAGTGGCAGTTGAACAGATTCTGAAAGAAATGGACCTGTTAACAACTCCAAGGATACTGGTCTATAATAAAATAGACCTGCTGGAAGAAGATACCCCTGCTTCCAATCCCGAAGCGGTTTATATCTCTGCAGTAACCAAAGAGGGTATTGACGAGCTTATTGAGATGTTG
>CBETWD010000177.1:0-4789 GCA_965539945.1 uncultured bacterium | reverse complement strand
CAAACTCCCGACGAAATATAGGGGAAAAGCGATTAATCTTCTGACTGACAATGACCCTATAGAAGATGACTCCATTGTGATTGAAAACATCAATGCTGTCTATACCTTTGGAGGTATCAACGATACATTATTCAAAAACACCGACGAAGTTCTTGTCCTTGGAGATGAAATCCATCATGCCTATTCCCATTTGAAATATGCCGACAACCAGCTTGTGCTCGATAAAGAAAAGGGGCAGGAAGGCAAGGGAGAGGCAAGAGATGAACGGCTATGGATGCGGTTTTTGCGGGAAAACAGCAAAATCACCAGGCATATCGGCTTTACCGGCACACCCTATAACCAGAACGAATATTTCGCCGATATCATTTACAACTACTCCATCAAGGATGCAACCGAAGAGAAATATATCAAAAAGATCAACTCCATTATCCGGACAGAAACTGATGAAGGCGACGACTGTCTCACTATTGATCAACGTTTTGAAATGGTGCTGAAAAATCATCTGGAAAACAGAGAAAAGTATGCATATAAAACCCGTTCGGGCAAAAGAATTGTAAAACCGATAACGATTTTTATTTGCCCGAATATAAAAAATGCTCAAAGAAGAAGCGAAGAATTCATTGCATTTCTGGCCCGATATGAGAAAAAGCATAACGGTGCGAAAGGCACGGATTCTGAGATAGTGGACAGGTTGCGCAAAAAAGTTATCTGCGTTGTAAGCCGGGTTTCTGGGTCGGAATACAAGCAGGAGCTTGATAATATCGAGGAGACAGATCCGGTAAGGTTTGGCGGAAGCGTGGAGTTTGTTTATGCGGTGAACAAGCTTTCAGAAGGCTGGGACGTGGATAATGTCTTTCAGATTGTTCCTATGGAAGAGAGGGTTTTTAATTCCAAACTTCTTATATCCCAGGTGCTTGGCAGGGGGATGCGCATACCTCGCGATGTTCCCAATGCCCAAATTCTACAAGAATATCCTGTTCTTACGGTTACAAATCACGACAAATTCGCCGATCACATCGAGGAACTTGTTAAATCGGTTACAGAGAGCGATATGTACCTTAGTTCTACAGCGCTGCTTGACCGGAAACAGGGGAGAGGTGTCCATAATTTTACCCTCTTTAACCTCAATTATATCCCGAACATACGTTTTGAAAAAGCAGACCAAGATCGAGACACAAAACCACCGGGAAAACTTACGTTAACCCCATTTGAGGAAAAACTCGGTGTTAAAGTCATAAGGACCAAAGATGAAAAGCGTTATGAGCTGGCGAGGGATTTTTATACGGTTGATGAAATTGTGTATGATATTTATAACCGTTTTAGCCTAAGAACCTTTGAGGCATTGCATTTTGATTTCGGAAGCGTGGTTGTGGATAACCGTCATCCTGAAGAAGATGAAATCAGGCAAGTCATCCTTGACGCGATGAAAGATGCCGGAATCACTGGAAACAAGCTCTCGGAAGATAATAGAAAACAGATCGATATCTATTTTAGCCAGTTCCTGCCGCCGGGAAAAAAGAAGCGGGTCTTTGAAAATATTGAAGGGGACATAGACCCCATTCCTACTTTTCGAATGGACAGGTCAGGTATCCGCGTGAGCGAGCTTGAAAGGGATAGAGCCGCATTTCTGAGCGAGGATCATGAAACCGAGGTGGGAGGAACAAACAAATTTGTGCTGGATTACATTAACGAGTTGAGAAGGCGTCCGGAAGATGGGCAGCAGCTTTCCCTTTTTAAGCCCGAGGATTTTGTGGAACGTAAAGATGAAATTATCCGTCCATTTGTAAAGGGAGATACAAGGCCGCCTTATGTAGTAAATACATCAAAGCTGAAATCGCCCCAAAACATCGTCCTGGTCTCCCATTCGCCGGAAAAAGAGTTTGTTTTTCAATTGATAGATAACTCAGATTATATAGATTCCTGGATAAAATCGCCTGACAAAAATTTCTACAGCATTCAGTATGAATATTGGAAAGGTGGGAAAGACAGGGCCAGGCGAAGTTTCAATCCTGATTTCTTTATAAGGATTGATCTTGATGATTACATTTCAAGGCTTGAGAGCGAAGGAAAGGACGAGCATCTTGGGGGACTCAAAGAACTCCAGAATGAAGGCGTAGAAACCTTGATCAAGGTGGTGGAGATCAAGTCGGATGAAGAGCAGGATGAGACAACCCCGGCAAAAGAGGAATATGCAAAGGCACATTTTGAAAGGGTGAACAAGAAATTAAGCCGATTACCCTTAGCAGACATTGACGCCCAATATCGGGCAGATGCCAAACAGTATTACACATTTGATTTGCTTACCCCCCATCAATACCATGGCTGGATTGCAGATTTGAAAAGAGGAAAGTGCCCGTCATTCCTGCGAAAGCAGGAATCCAGTGAATAGTCGCAAAATGTAATCTACCTCAACTTATTGAGAAGTTACTAATAGAGTTTGTAAATTTTTGATATTATTTAATTAGTTTCCCTGAATTCTATTAGATCTATTCCGGCCTCTGCCAACATATCACGGGACATGGGATCTGCATAGCCTTTTGCATAATAGATGGCCCGGATGCCGGCATTTATCAGCATCTTTGTGCATATAACACAGGGCAGATTAGTACAGTACAGAATCGAGTTGGCTACGGAAATCCCATGGTGTGCAGCTTGAATAATTACATTTTGTTCAGCATGGAGCCCCCTGCAGAGCTCATGCCTCTCACCCGAAGGGACCTTGAGTTTTTCCCTCAGGCAACCTATTTCAAGACAGTGTGTCAAGCCACTTGGGGCTCCGTTGTAGCCTGTTGCCAGAATGCGACGATTTTTTACAAGAATTGCTCCTACTTTACGGCGCAGGCACGTGGATCTCTGGGCAACCAGGTGGGCAATGGACATGAAGTAGGCGTCCCAAGACGGCCTGGTGTTTTTGATATTTTTTTCCATATCTTATAATTTATCTTGCATAGAAAATGTTGAATGTTGAATTGTGAATGTTGAATTAATGAAATATACATCTTAAATTTTCTTCCATCCAAAATTTAGCATTCAGCATTCAGCATTTAGCATTCAAGAAATTGTGCCAGACGTTCGGAATATAGCGGAAACCTCTCGCACTGGGACCGGATCTTCATTTTAATATCTCCGATCAACTTATCGTCTTCAGGTTGGTTCAAGAGTTCTGAGATATAGTTACCTACTTCTTCCATCTCCTGTTCTTTGAGCCCTCTCGTAGTCACTGCAGGGGTCCCGATCCGGATACCGCTCGTAACACTCGGGGAACGGGTATCAAAGGGAATAGTATTTTTATTTACCGTGATACCGGCCCGCTCCAGCACATCCTCTGCCTTCGCCCCAGTGAGGCCCTTGTCTGAAAGATCCACAAGAATAAGGTGATTGTCCGTGCCTCCTGAGACCAGGCGAAATCCCCGGTCCCGCAAGGTCTTTGCAAGGGTCTTTGCGTTTGAAACAATCTGCTGCTGGTATATTTTAAAATCGTCTCTCAGGGCCTCTTTGAAGGCTACGGCCTTTGCGGCGATTACGTGCATCAAAGGACCTCCCTGAATGCCAGGGAATATCTGGCTGCTCAAGGATCGGGAATACTTTTCCATGGCTAATATGATTCCGCCCCTGGGACCTCTTAAAGTCTTGTGGGTCGTGGAGGTAATAAAGTCTGCAAATGGGACTGGGGACGGATGAATACCTGATGCCACAAGTCCGGCTATATGGGCCATGTCCACCATGAGATAGGCCCCAACTTCGTCGGCTATGCTTCTGAATGCTGCAAAATCCAGGATGCGGGGATAGGCGCTCGCCCCGGCAATAATGAGCTTAGGCCGGTGTTTTTCGGCAATTTCTGCAACTTGGTCGTAATCTATAGCTTCGGTCTCCCGGCTTACGCCGTAGTGAGCTATCTTGAAAAACCGTCCTGAAAAACTAGCCGGTAGACCATGGGAGAGATGTCCTCCGTGTGCCAAATCCATGGACAGGATGGAGTCACCAGGGTTGAGAACGGCAAAATATACTGCCATGTTTGCCTGAGTACCTGAGTGGGGCTGTACGTTGGCATACTCTGATCCGAAGAGCTGATTCAGGCGATCAATGGCAAGTTTCTCCACCACGTCCATGTTTTCGCATCCGCCATAGTATCTTTTCCCAGGGTAGCCTTCGGCGTACTTGTTCATGAAGACGCTGCCCTCTGCCTGCATGATCGCCTCGCTCACAAAATTTTCCGAGGCTATCATCTCAAGCTGCTCTGTCTGCCGCTCTATTTCGGCCCTGAAGGCCTGAAAGACTTCGGGATCAGTGCGTTTCAAGTGAATCATTTTCTTACTCCAATGAGTCAATCATATTGATCCTGCGACTGTGACGTCCGCCTTTGAAGGGAGTCATAAGCCACACCTTGACCATCTCTTCAGCAAGTCCGGGATCTATTACCCTTCCACCCATGCAGAGTATGTTTGAATCGTTGTGTTCCCGGCTCATCTCGGCAGTGAAAAGATCATGGCATAGGGTAGCCCTGACACCTGGTATGCGATTAGCGACTATGGACATGCCTATGCCGGTTCCACAGACCAGGACACCCCTTTCACACTGACCGGATGCCACGGACTTTGCAACCTCACGGCCCTGTATCGGATAGTCGACCGAATCCGGAGAATAGCAGCCCAGATCCCGGACATCATGTCCAAGTTCTGTGAGTAAACTGCGTATTTTTTCTTTTAGTTCAAATCCACCATGATCCGAACCGATAGCTATCTTCATGTAATTATTTGCTCCCTGCCAAGAAGTGCGAACGGTTAAATCT
>CBETWD010000176.1:0-4789 GCA_965539945.1 uncultured bacterium | reverse complement strand
ACGCATTATGGAAAAACCACGCACAGTATTGATTACAGGCGGCAGCCGGGGTATCGGAGCTGCCATTGCCAAAAGACTGGCCGGCGCAGGCTATGATATCTGGCTCAATTATCGCTCCTCGCACGAAGCGGCCGCATCTGTAAAAAATGACATAGAGGCCCAGGGACGGCGCTGTACTCTCCTGCCCTTTGATGTGGCTAACGAATTGGCTGTAGACAAGGCCCTCACTCCATTGCTGGATGAGGAAGTGCCTTTTGCTTTAGTCCACAATGCCGGCGTCACCCGTGACACAGTGGCGGCCCTGATGCGCCGGGAGGATTGGGATACTGTGCTCAACGTCCACCTGACCGGTTTCTTTCTGCTGACGCGTATTCTGTTAAGGGCCATGCTGTCCAAAAGACGGGGCCGGATCATTGCCATAGCCTCTGTGTCAGGCGAAACAGGCCTGGCAGGTCAGGTTAACTATTCTGCGGCAAAGGCAGGGCTAATAGGGGCCTCCAAGGCCCTTGCCAGGGAGGTGGCCAAGCGCAACATTCTGGTCAACGTAGTATCACCGGGGCTCATTGAGACGGAGATGATCCAGGATCTGCCCAGGGAGAAATTGCTTCCGACCATACCTCTCGGCCGCATCGGACGGCCTGAAGAGGTGGCAGGGGTGGTAAATTTCCTGCTGAGCGATGAGGCAAGCTACATTACAGGGCAGGTTATAGGAGTAAACGGGGGCCTTTACATGTGAGCGTTCTTCAAGATTCCACGAAATCCAACAGCGCCGGCGTTTCCCTGCCCCTGCCTGCCCGGCTCCTGGTCCCTCATCGCCCGCCCATGCTTATTATTCACCAGCTCCTTGAAAGGAACGAGGATACAACACTTGCAGAAGCCATAGTTCCAACAGAGGGAATCTTTCTGGATCCACAGGGAGGCCTTCTCCCAGAGTACTTTATTGAACTTATTGCCCAGTCCATAGCTGCAATAAACGGATTTGACGCCAGAAAGGAAAACCGGCCGCCATTAATCGGCTATCTCGTGGGAATAGATAACTTTTCCTGGATAGACAAGGCACGTCCGGGAGAAACTTTGCAGATAAGCCTCAAGAAGACCTTTGAGTTCCAGGCAGTAACCATTATGGAAGGCAGGGTAATTGGTCCCAATGGACTTGTAGCCTGCGGCGAACTAAAGGTGTGGGAGGAAAAGGAATGAGGCTGAAACTTATGTTGATGCTTTTGCCTCTTTTTTTTATTGTCCCTCTTGTTTTTGCAGAAGACAACGGCAAACTTTCATCATTTATCCACGACGTGGAAGCAAAGGCCGCCACTGTTAAGACCTTGACATGTACCCTGAAACAGGAACGTCATTTAGCCATCTTTGCCCGGCCGGTTATCTTTCAAGGCCGTATGGCCTTGGAAAAGCCGGATAAACTGCGCTGGGAATTCACAAGCCCTATAGCCTCTGTGTTGATTTTTAATGGCGCCAAAGGGTTAAAATGCAGTGGCAATAGTGAACCTCAGAGGTTTAATCTGGCTACAGATCCAATAATGCAAATGGTATCTAAACAGATCTGGACCTGGGTAAACGGATCATATGCTACTCTACAAGAACAATACCGTATGGTATTGCTTGAACCAGGCCCTTGCCTTGTACTTACAGCAAACGACCCAAAGATAGCAAGGGCAATTTCCAGTGTAAAGATCAGCTTTAATCCTGATTCGTTACAGCCAACTACAGTAAGAATACAGGAACCCGGCGGAGACCATACGGTAATTTCGTTTAGCGATTTTATCCTGAACCAACCCCTGGACCAATCCCTTTTTAACAGGTGTGGCAGCCCGTGAACACAAAGTCCGCCTGGCTGAAATGGGGCATTGCTTTTTTTTTGGTCGCATTTGGATTGTTTGCAGCCAGGGGGATATATCTTGGAGAGGATGCACTGGACCTCTTGCCGGATACGGCGGTACGCGGGGATATCCAGTTGCTACAACGTATGGGGCTGATAAATCGTGTCTTTATCAGCCTGGAAATAGATCCTTCCCAGACGGCTGTTTCAAGGAATGGAGTTGAGCAGGCGCTCAAAACTTCCGCTGGACAAGTTGGACCAGCTCTTGCGGAAAATCCCGTATTCAGGGAAGTATTATATCAACTTCCTTCAGGCTATGAATGGAGACTTCTGGATCAACTATGGTCCCATCTTCCGGCCCTTCTGACAGAAGAAGATCTGCGCAGGATACAATCCCAGCTTACTACGGATGGACTTAATCAGGCCCTTGCAGAGGATTTTGCCCTGTTAAACAGCCCTGTCGGATTGCCAATCAAGGAACAGATACGCAGGGACCCGCTTGGTCTGTCACGTCTTCTTATAAAGCGCCTTTCCAGCCTTCGTGGTGAATTCACCGCCCAGATACGAGACGGATTTTTTTTCAGTCAGGACGGCAGAAGTTGTCTTGTTTGGGCTGAAAGCGCACTTCCTCTCACAGACTCCAAGGCTGCGGAACAAGTACAGACTGAGGTGCAAAAAGCCCTTAATCAAGGCTTGGTTCATGGAGTTAGCGCACGAATCATCGGCGCCCTTCCACATACTTTGGCAAACGCCCGCACAGTTCAAAGGGATCTGCGCAAGCTCCTGCCATTGGCCACTTTGACACTGTTTGTATTCTTTTTCCTGATTTTTCGTAATCCCCGCGCGTTATTGGTGGTAGGCATTCCCTTTATGGCCGCCCCTGTGGCAATAGCCGTTCTGAGGCTTTTTTATGACAGGGTAAGTGCTATTGCCCTCGGGTTCGGCATTGTCCTTCTGGGTATTGCGGTAGATTCCGCCATACATATCTATCTTGCGCTCTCCAGAAATCCCGGGGGCAAAGATGCCGTCCTCAAGGGTATTAAACGCCCGGTGATTTTGTCCACAGCCACCACTCTTGGTGTCTTTGTGGTGTTGCTCTTCTCTGAAGTTCCATCTCACAGGCAAATGGCCACCCTGGCCATAACCGGAGTCTTTCTGGCTGTAGTATTGGCCTGGATGCTTGTGCCCACCCTTGCAATAAGAAAGCCCCGGATTTCAAAAGGGGAACATATAAAGCCCGGTATCAGGTATTCAACAGCAAAACTTATACTATGGGGGCTGTTGCTTGCCGCCGGGGCTTTGGCCTGGCCCAGGTTGCACTATAACGGAAACTTTCAGACACTGGACATGATTACTCCAAAGATAAAAGCAGACGAGGCCTATTTTCGCGCTACATGGGGACCCGCTGGAGATGAGGCATTTGTCCTGGCTGCAGGAACCACCCTGTCACAGGCCCTGGATCGAAACGACCGAGTCTATGAGGAACTTCAACGTCATTCCATATCAGGTTTGCGAAGTATTTCTCCCATTCTTCCCGGACCATGCCTGCAGGAACAAAACATATCAAACTGGAATGTTTTTTGGGAAAAACGGCGCGTCAGCGTTGAAAAGGAAATTGACCGAATTGGAACAGAACTGGGGTTTATCTCCGGGGCCTTTTCCCCCTTTTTTGAATGGTTGTCTGCAAAGCCTGTTATCCTGGATCCAAGTGTTCTGATTTCCGGGCCGCTTTCACCATTGATATGTTCCATGCTGCGTCTGCCGGATGAGCACGGCATAAAAAATCAGGACAATAATGGGCATGAGATACTGATAACTACAATTGCCCCGGACACCCCCGACACTTGGCCGGTCCTTAAAGAACTGCAAGGACAAATTCCCGGAGTTGCGGTCCTCTCCAATTCCAAATGGCGTTCTAATATAGAGACACTCGTGCGCCATGACGTAACCAGGCTTTCTATTGCCGCGGGCATACTCATAGTATGCCTGATGTGGTTTTTCTTTCAAAGGCCGATGCCCGTGCTTGCAGCATTGGCCCCTGTGCTTTCCGCCCTGTCGTCCATGGCCATATTCAATTACCTGTGCAACAAAGACATCAACCTCATGCACATTCTCATCGGGATCATGGTAATAGGCATTAGCGTGGACTACGGCATCTTTGTAGTATGCGCCTGCCAGAGGGCGATTTCCAAAACCACGTTTTTTGCCGTGAGCATGTGCGCTGTCAGCACCCTTTCAGGTTTCGGGGTATTGACCCTGGCAGAGCATCCGGCCCTCCATACACTGGGAGCGACAGTGCTTGTAGGGATCGGAGCAGCCTGGCCGACCGCACTATGGGTCACTCCGGCGATTCTGAATAGACTGAAGGTGGAAGGCTGAAGGCTTTTAGGAACGGAATTTGGGGCATTTGAGCGTTGCGAGATGATTGATATACTTCAGCCTTTAACCTTCAACCTAACCACCTGAGTAGTTACCATGATTCGTTGGATCCTGTTGATATTAATAATTCAGTTTATCTCAGGATGCAGTATTAACAAAATCCCTGAACATGCCGATCAGCATTTTCTATGTGTGGAGGAATCCCTCTGGAAACTTACTATAGAAAAATGGGGGGCTGAACGATTTACCGGTCTGCTGGCAGTGAGGACTCTCGGCCCTGATTTCCATTTGGTCCTGCTTGATGCCACGGGGATCAAGCTGCTGGAGATCACAATGTCTAATGGAAGTGATGTCAGGGTTGTTTCTGCCTTAAAGGCGGTGCGCGACCACGGGTTGCCGGAATATCTTTCCAGATCCACCTCACGCATTTTTGATACCATGTCAGATGATGTTAATTGTTCCAGACATGGTTTCATTAGAATATGTAAGAAAAAGCCTGCTTTGGATGTGGAAAGAAAAGAAGCCCGCTTTGGCCCTTTTTTGGTTTGGTCTGTAGACTATTTTTATAGTAAAGATGTA
>CBETWD010000175.1:0-4829 GCA_965539945.1 uncultured bacterium | reverse complement strand
ACTTATGTAAAATTATGCGTCGGTTTGTAAGAAAATTTCTTGATTTCCTGTTAAAGTTCTCGGTCCTGTTCATCCTGGTAGAAGTCATCTGGATGCTTCTGCCTTTTGCCGGGTTTCTTTATGGCTCTGTGTTTCACATCAAGTGGCTCAATAGAAATCCGGACACGGCATGGCTTACCCATTTCGTATTCCCTGTCAACACCATGTTTCCACTGGGAATTATCCTCATGTTGTTGGGTTTTACCCTGTTCCTGTTCGGAGCAGCTCAAATCTACACAGCCAAGTTTCGAAAGACAGGCCTGGTTACAACAGGACTCTATAGCAAAATTCGTCATCCCCAGTATATAGCCCTGGTTCTGTTCGGCGTGGGCATAATCCTCACATGGGGTCGTTTTACTACCTTCATTGCCTTTTTTATCATGATGTTCCTTTACTACCGTCTGGCCCATGCTGAGGAGAAAAACTGCGAAAGGCTGTTTGGAGAGGCTTACGAAGAATATAAGACCCGCACATATCTCCTGTTCCCTGGAGAAGGATGGATAGCCAATATCCGGAGCCGACTGCCAAGGCCTGGCTTGCCCGCGTGGATTTCGGCACCTCTTCAGTTTGCTTTAGTCCTAGGATTGTCCCTGATTCTGGGATTTTTTATCCAGTCTGTCAAGATTCGACACCAGAAGGTCCCCTTTATTTCCGCTGAAATTGAATCATTACCTCAGACCTTAAAAAAATCCCTGATACCTTTTATTGAATCAGAGGACGGCCGTCTTATTTTAGTTCAAGGCCCTTTCGGGCCGGTCCAGAAGGAGTCTTATGCCAAGCGTCTTATTGAAATGATTTCCAGTTCACCCACCCTTCAGAAAAAACTGGATTTTCTGGAGAATCCCGGCGAAGACAGGGCGATAGTCCTGGTCGGCCCTCAGGGTGGCCAACCGGAGACCATGCCCGGCGAGAAAGCAAAGGCTGAACTGTTCATCGTCCGTGTGTTGCCCGTTGATCCGGATATTGAAACACAAGAGCTTCTGACCAATCCGGGCAAAATAAAATTTATCTCGGCCTTCGTAGCCACCCTGGATCCCACCATACCCCAAGGTCGCGAACCGGTCATAGGCTGCAAGGTGCATCCCGATATGGGTATTTCCCACAGGTGGGCAAGCATGATGGGCAGGGTCAAGGAACGAATCATGAGCTTGGGAGGAGATATTAAAAAAGGGCCTCGAAAATTGATTCTCGTGCAGGCCCCTGTTGTCAGGGCCCGTGACAAAGAATTCGCGCAGGAGATCATGGACCGGCTGCTTCGGTCTCAAACAGTGAAAGAAATGCTGGCCAAATATCAGGTAGGCGGAGACATATTAGCAGTGGCCTTCCCACGCCCGGGACCCAACTGGTACAGAGAGCACCACGGTGTTCCCCAGATTGGGGCCTTTATTATGCTTGTACGAAAGAACAAGCCCTTATCAGATGAGCAACTTTTTCTTGTTGATATGAAAAACGCCCGCAAACTGGAAAAGGCATTCATCGTGGAGATGGATTTCGCTATTCCACAACCCGAGGATCCAGTATATCAGGCTCCATTTATCATAGGGCCTCTGCGTGACCTTGAAGAAAGGTGGGATTTTTTCCTCAGCGGAGTTAAGTAGGAACACTATGAACAGACATCTGCTTGCAGCTACAGACGGTTCTCCAAATGCCCACAACTCGCTGAAATACATAGCCGGGATATATCAAGATGCCCCGGATATTGATGTTACACTCATAAGCGTAGCAGAACCCCTGCCGTCGTTTCTGACTACTGGAAGTAGGAGTTTCCAGGCGGAGAAGAGCCGTCTCACGCGTCTTGATGATATAAATAAGCAGAGGCAGCAGGAATGTAATGATATCCTGGAAAGAGGCAGGGCTTTACTGGAGCACAACCAATTTCCACCTGATCACATTCACACAAAAGCGGTCGTGCAAAGCCGGAGTGCTGTACAGGATATACTCAGTGAAGCCAAGCGCGGCAAATATGACGCATTGGTTGTTGGCAGGCGTGGTTTAGGACGTCTTGTTTCATACTTTATCGGCAGTGTCTCCTATGGGCTGGTTCAGCACCTCAAAAATATTGCTGTCTGGATAATTGACGACCCCATTCCATCAAAGCACGTATTGATCGCGGTTGATGCATGCGAATCCTGTTTGCGGGTGGTTGACCACGCAAGTTTTGCATTAGCCGGAATAAAAGATGTAAAGGTGACTTTATTTAATGTTATTCCAAAATTCCGGCCGTTTATATCCAGAGAAGTCTCCGCCACCTTTGAAGATGTTGAAACAATAATAGCCTCTTACTCTGAAAAACAGATAGAAAACCTGTTTTCCGAGGTCCACAATATATTCAGAGGTGCCGGATTCAATCCGAAATCCGTAGAGATCAAAGTCAAAAAGGGGAGCGCGGGAGTGACACAAGACATATTGGCAGAATACGAAAAGGGAGAATATGGGACATTGGTTACCGGCCGCAGAGGAATCGGGGGATGGGAAGCTGTTTTCCCGGGCAGCGTATCCAACAGGCTGTTACATACCCATACAAAAGGCGCACTCTGGATCGTTGCATAAATAGGAAAGAAAATTATTGTATGGACTTGATGTTGTCGATAAATTATAAGTTCCTGGTAGAGGTATCCACTTCATTGTCCTTGGGTATATTGTAGGTTGGGTTAAGCGGTTATAGTCATCACTTTTGTTGGGTTCGCCTGACTTAATAGAACCTCAACGCACTGAGATCACCGCAAAATTAGCGAACCCAACAAAATTAGTTGCAGACCGACGGCTTAACCCAACCTACAATTTGTCGTTTAGGGTAGCGAAGAGGATAGCCCCTTAATAATATTATCTGTGTAAATCTGTGTAAATCTGTGTTCTAGTTAAATAGTATAAGTTTGTGTAAATTTAAGATAAGGAATTAATGGAGGACCAAAATGGACCCACAAAATTTAAATGCTGCAGAACTGCGCCGGCTCATACCTTCCGGCTCGCAATGGCGATCAGGAGTAGTACTGGTTGTAGGGCTGTTTCTGGCAGTTATTCTTTGGAACCTTTGGTTTACTGTCGAACCGGAAGAGGTTGGGGTAGTCTTTCGCTTTGGCAAATATGTACGGGAGGCACCTCCAGGTCTTAACTTCAAGTTGCCTGACCCTGTGGAAAGTGTCATCAAAGTGCCGGTGCAGCGCCAGCTAAAGGAGGAATTCGGTTTTCGTACTCAACAGGCTGATGTCCAGATGCGCTATACCTCAAGCAACTTTGAAAATGAATCCCTGATGCTTACGGGCGACCTGAATGTTGCTGTGGTGGAGTGGTCTTCCCAGTACCGCATTGATGATCCCTACAGGTATCTGGTCAAGGTCAAAGATGTGAGGACGACCTTTCGAGACATGAACGAGGCAGTTATGAGAGAGGTCGCAGGGGACAGGACAGTGAATAATATCCTTACCGTAGGGAGACAGGAGGTGGCCGATGAAGTAAAGACACGCCTTCAGGTATTGTGTGAACAGTATGAGACAGGAATCACTGTAGACCAGGTCGTCCTCCAGAATGTTAACCCGCCTGATCTGGTAAAACCATCCTTTAACGAAGTAAACCAGGCTCAGCAGGAGCGGGAGAAAATGATCAACCAGGCAAAGGCGGCATATAACCGGATCATTCCAAAGGCCAGAGGACAGGCACTTCAGGCCATACAGCAAGCCGAAGGATATGCTATGGACCGAATAAATCGCGCCAAGGGAGACGCCAAGTTCTTCGAGTTGATTCTTGAGGCTTACAAGAGGGCACCGAAGGTTACCAAGAGGAGGATATATCTTGAAACAATCGACACTATTTATCCAGAGATCAAACACAAGGTAATTGTAGATGATAAGGTGAAAGGCGTCCTTCCTCTTCTTTCGCTGGGCAGTGAGGTGAAGCCATGAAATATATATCTGTTATCGCAGCAATAGCCATAATTATCACCTTGTCGATACTTGGGGGTGCCTTTTTTATAGTGGACGAGACTCAACAGGTGGTTGTCACCCAGTTCGGAAAGCCTGTGGACAAGCCCATAACCACACCCGGCCTGCATATGAAGATTCCCTTTATTCAAAACACCAACTTTTTCGACAAACGCTTCCTGGCCTGGGACGGTGACCCGAATCAGATCCCAACAAAGGACAAAAGATTCATCTGGGTGGATACATACGCGCGTTGGCGTATTGCTGATTCACTCCTGTTCTTCCAGCGACTCAGGGATGAGCGCAGGGCCCACTCCAGATTAGACGACATCCTGGACGGTGAGACCCGAAATGCCATAGCAAAGCACGTGCTCGTAGAACTGGTAAGAAGCTCTGACCGCGAGGCACAAGAAGAACCGGGAACATTAACTGCTAAATATGGCAGAGAAAATCTGGAGAAGGAGGTATTGAAAGCTGCATCTTCCCGTGTTGTGAATCTCGGGATAGAAATCCTGGATTTCAAATTTAAACGAATCAACTATGTTGAAGAGGTAAGGAAAGAAGTCTATGCCAGAATGATCTCCGAGAGAAAGCGCATTGCCGAGCAATATCGTTCCGAAGGTGCTGGAGAGGCCGCAAGAATTTCCGGGGAAAAGGATCGCGAACTCAAGACCATTACCTCTGAAGCCTATCGCAAGACCCAGGAGATCAGAGGTAAGGCCAATTCGCAAGCAGCGGACATTTACGCAGCTGCCTACAACAAAGACCCTGAATTCTACCAGTTCACCAGGACCATGGAAAGCTTTACAAAAATCATGGATGACAATACGACATTGGTAATGTCTACAGAGGGAGACTTGATGAAGTATCTGG
>CBETWD010000174.1:0-4841 GCA_965539945.1 uncultured bacterium | reverse complement strand
TCCAAGGTTGAATGGCAAACCCATGATCTTCATGGACAATACCTGTGACAAAGTAAGATACGGCATCTTCTTCTGTTAAACGAAACTGTTTTTCGGAGGCTTTTGTTGGCTTAAATAAAACCGTACCCTCATCATAACAGTAAAGCGTATCAACAGTTTTTGCTGCTAACGCTTTGTAGTCTCCTTTATTCGAGTATGCCTTGCCGATGGAAACAATCGCATCACCCCAAGTCTTTTGAGCATTAATGACTTCTTCCTGGGTAATACGATTATCTGTAGCTGCATTCTCAGCGTAAGTCGTGGACAAGATGCCTAAAGACAACATTACCAATGCTAGTAGTCCGATTTTCTTTTTCATATTGATTCCTCCTTAGTTTATTAAAGATCTTTTGTGGCCTAACAATTCGATGAGCCTTTTTTCTGTTTTATCTGTGCACCCCATCCGGCACGTCTCATATAAAGACCGTTATCATGGCCCGTGTATTCTTTTGTGTATTCCACTATCACGTCGGCAGCATGTGTCAAAATTGGAATGTGTCTGACATTTTATCCTCCTTTGTGTTTATGTTATGTGGTTTGAATTTAGCTGGTGAATGTTTCTTAAGGTAAGGTTATCCACCAGCCATAAGAGACCTTCCCTTTTTCTAAATTATCTCTAGGCATTATCTTCTTATCACTCCAAAAGTGGCCTAATGCGATGGAGTTAAGCTGCCAAAAACAATGCGTACCACAGACCTTCGCAGAACCTAAAACTTGGCACCGAGGAACGATCTATCTGATATCACCAAGCTGTTTTTGGTCAGTTTGAACGAATTGTCGGACGGTCGGCTACCTCATCGCTATGGATATTGTATCACCAACTGGTCCGCTGGCACAATTGTTTTGTTTTAAATTTGGAAGGACTGGAGAATTAATCAAAGGAATCTGGGATAAAAAATGGACCAGTCCTTGACTCATGAGACCTCCTGAAGCCGAATTACCTGAAAAAAAAGCGTTTTTCTCCTACTAGGATAACTCATGATCATTTCTCAAGGTATCATCAATACCGTCATGCAGGGGTTTGACCATGGGAGCCACTAACGACATATTCACTACTTTCGGACCTGAGTACCTGGATCGCTATGGAGACGGCATGCCGGACAACATAAAAAGGCCATCCGGGATATAGTCTCATGCAGAACCGAAACACAGGGCATGGCCGTGTATCAATGCCTGGAATGCAATACCCTGCATATGGTCTACAAATCCTGCGGCAACCAGCGGGTCTGTTATGCCGCCATGTTCAAGGCATCATCACATCCACCATATCGCCCCTGGAGGGGCTGTGTCAGACGGGAAATGGCTTGCTTCACGCGTTACTTTTTCCTGCCGGTTCACGCCCTGTCGAAGATCTTCAAGGCAAAATTCAAGCATGAAATGGACAAGGCCGGGCTGCTGGATAAAATCCCGGTGACGATGGTCTGCAAGGCCGTCATTCTGCCGTGTATGATATTGCCGATAGGTTATGGATGATCTGGAAATGGGCCACAATAATCTATAGAAAGACAACCGACGCCTTGTGACCCGTCCAAATTCCCACTCCAAAACAGACCGACCCGGAGCAATACCCCTATACCACAAAGCCTCGCACACAACCGGGCTTCTTGAACAATGGATTGAGATCAACCTTTCAGGATCGACTCAATCCTTGGTTGGGTGCAGCCCATTAGCCTTAATCAACTTCTCTTGGCTCAGTTAGAAGTTTAATACCCTGCAAAATCTGATTAATACGATCTTTCGATAACATCCCTATCCTTTCATATAAATCGCTCTTGTTCACGGTAAAAAGCTGAGAAATATTCACAACGCTTTTTTTAGGTAAGTTAGCCTCGCCTTTTTTTAATGTCACATTACCAGGCGCGTTGGCTCTTTTGAGATTTGATGTCAGCGTACATACTACGACCGTATTTATCCGGCTGCGATTGAAAAGATTGTTTTGAATGACGACATGGGGATGACGATAACCAGGTTCTGATCCATTTGTATCACTAAAATCTATCCAAAATATATCGCCCTGGTTGATTACCATTGATCTTTCACCATTTTGTAATGAGTTGAGCTCATCTTAGCCACAATTGGTTCGGATTCAGGTAAATCGTCGTATGCATCATTAAGTGATTTAAGAAGTTCAATATTTTTATGGCGCTGTAGGAATTCCTGAGCAGCCAGCACAAATAAACGACTCCTTGAAATCTTTAAATTTTTGGCGAGAACATCCATCTGTTCAAAGATAGGTTTTTCAATCGATATTGCTGTCTTTATATTTGGCATTTTACGCACCTCCATGGATTAACATAACGTATAACCAAAGGTATAACCGATGTCAATACTTTGATGAGGGGTATGCCGGCGCATTCATGTTTGATTCGATAGAAAAAAAGTATAAATATTGTGCCAAGGAGTTTGTGTGGCAGGGGTAAGATAGGATGTCCCCTAGATGCACTGTAAAAATCGAGAAAGGAACGTGATAATTCAAGACATGACCCTACTTCTTTTTAATGAAAGAGCTATTCGCTTTCTCGGGATATCAATTTCCAGGACGCGGACCATCAGCTGTTGACCTATTTTAACGATTTTTGCCGGGTCTTTCACAAAGCGGTCTGCAAGTTGACTGATGTGGATAAGACCATCCTGATGAACGCCGATGTCAACAAAAGCACCGAAACGGGTTACATTGGTGACAATTCCGGGGAGCCGCATCTCCGGGTAAAGGTCCTCAATGGTATTGACGCCTTCGGTGAACTGAAAGACTGTAAACGCCTTTCTCGGGTCGCGACCTGGTTTTGCAAGTTCCGCCATGATATCGTTCAGGGTCGGAAGTCCAACCGAATCGGAGAGATATTTTTTCAGGTTGATTTTTCCCCTGACAGTCTCATTCTGAATCAGCTCTGAAACTGAGCAGTTCAGATCCTTTGCCATCTGTTCGACAAGGTCATAGCGCTCTGGGTGGACGCCGCTTGAATCAAGGGGATTCTTTAAGCCTCTGACACGAAGAAATCCGGCACATTGTTCATAGGCCTTCGGCCCCAGACGGAGTACTTTCTTGAGTTGTTTTCGTTCAGCAAAAGGGCCGTTTTCCTGCCGGTATTGGACAATGTTTTTTGCCAGCGTCGGGCCAAGGCCGGAAACAAAGGTGAGAAGTTGGACGCTTGCCGTGTTTACTTCCACTCCAACACTGTTGACGCAACTGACGACCACGTCCTCAAGGCTCTTTTTCAGTTTAGACTGATCAACATCATGCTGGTACTGACCCACGCCTATGGATTTGGGATCTATTTTTACTAGTTCCGCCAGAGGGTCCTGTAAACGGCGGCCTATGGATACAGCACCGCGAACCGTCACATCATGGTCTGGGAATTCTTCCCGCGCCGCATCCGAAGCCGAATAAATAGAGGCACCGCTTTCATTCACCATGGTAATGATGATATCAGGAGAAAGGTCCAGGCCGCGTACAAAGGCCTCTGTTTCACGGCCGGCCGTGCCGTTGCCAATGGTAATGGCTTCCAGTTTGTAAGTCTCACAGAGTCGGCGTAGTGTGTCACCGGCCTGGTGCAGTTTTTCTCCACCATGAGTTGGGTAAATGGTTGTATAATGAAGGAGTTTGCCCTGCCCGTCGAGGCAGACCAGTTTGGCGCCGGTCCGGAAACCCGGGTCAAGGGCCATTAAACGTTTCTCGCCCAGCGGCGAGGCAAGTAAAAGTTCCCGGAGATTTTCAGAAAAAACTGCTATTGCCTCTGCGTCCGCCTGTGCTTTAAGATTGTTGCGCAGTTCATTTTCAAGCGATGGCGCTAGAAGCCGTTTATAACTGTCTTCCACTGCCAGTGTCACATGTTTGCCGGCAAAATCGTTTTGTTTAATGAATTTTTTCAGTAAGAACTGAACCCCTTTTTCCTCAGGGGGGCGGATTGCCAGTATGAGAATTTTTTCACGCTCTCCGCGCAACATTGCAAGCAGCCGGTGACTCGGTGCTTTGGCTGCCGGTTCCCGCCAGTCAAAATAATCCTTAAAGTTAGCCCCGTTATCCTCATTCTTTTTGACCAGTTTTGATTGAATTGTACTTTCCCTGGCAAAAAGTTGTCGTAACACCGTCCGCACTTCGGCATCTTCGCTGACCCATTCAGCAATAATGTCCCGGCTGCCTGCCAATGCATCAGCCTCGTTTTCGCAGCCCTTTTCGGGGTCAATAAAGGCTGCCGCTTCAATCTTTCTCCCATCCTGGGCGAATATCTCCCTGGCTAGCGGCTCAAGGCCTTTTTCTTTGGCAATAGTAGATCGGGTACGGCGTTTCTGCCGGTATGGCAGGTAGATGTCCTCCAATGTCGTAAGGTCCTGGGCTAGGCGGATTTTCCTGTTGAGTATTTCTGTAAGCAATTTACGTTCGGTAAGAGAAGCAACGATTGCCTGTCTCCGTTTGTCAAGCTCGGCAAGTTTTTCAATCCTGTCCCGCAGTGCAGCGATTGTTGTATCTTCAAGGGAACCGGTTACTTCTTTTCTGTATCGAGCAATAAACGGTACTGTTGCTCCCTCTTCGAGTAAAGCAGCAACAGCGGACACCTGTTGGTCTCTGAGATGCATTTCCTGCGCAATGATTTTATAATGTTGATTCATCTTTCATCCTGATGATAAGGTTTTGTGTAACCGTTCACGGGTTCAGGGTTCACCTTGTTAAATTTCCCAAAGGGAACCCTATTTAACAGGGTGAACCGTTCAGGGTTACCTTTCTTCCGTTGACCTTGCGAGTTAGGTCTCGGGCCAAGTGCCATGCCCCATTGGATTGATGATTGTTGATTTATCATTGTTCT
>CBETWD010000173.1:0-4848 GCA_965539945.1 uncultured bacterium | reverse complement strand
GATAAATCCCGCTCCCTATAATGATTCTAAGGTTTTACTCTATCTGTTGTCAAGATAAACTCATCCATCACACATCTCCCCAGGCGGATTCTTTCTATACCCAGAAAATAATTCAGACCCTCCAACCTTGATGCCGAATTGATTACGTCTCTGACAGCGGGATATTCATAATGATCGATAGCGCAAACAATACACTATCAACTAAATATACATTAGATTCCTCTATACGTATATCAACTTGATAGCAGGCATAGTTTCTCCTTCATCACAAGACGTATCCAGACAGCCTAACTCAAAAAAATTATATTAGAAAATCCGCGAGTTATAACCAATAATCCGAAAAAGCTCCCCCTTTTCTCCGCCTTGGCACAATATTCGCTGAATAACATTTTCAAGGAACCAAAACAGGTAATAAAACACCGGAAAGGAGGGATCAAAATCAAAAAAAGGAAAATATGTTGGGGTGGGAACAAGCGTAAGATTAATAAGGAAAAAAATACTGGTAACCTATCTGTTCGTATCTTTGTATCAAAAAGAATTGAAAAGGCATTGATCAACATGATGGACTGGGCTTTTAGGAGAGTATTCCCGGCTTGTTAATGGGAGGAGGAAGCTATGTGTAGACAACTGATTGATCGGAAAGAAGCGTATGAGGAACAACTTAACCACACATCAGACCAGTCAGAAAGAGACATACTTGAAAGAAAAATACGAATTGTGACAAGACACCTGTATGCAAAAGGGTGTATATGATTGGGAATTAAACAAGCAGCGTATCCACTTCCCATGTTTATCTTTTGTGATTGCAATGCTCCTTGCATACGAAGAGTCGATTGAGGGTATTTAATCATGGTAACCGTTCACGGGTTCAAAAGTTCAGGGTTCAAGGGTTAAGAGGTTCGGGGTTTACCAAAAATTTGAACCGTTGATTCGTGAGTTCTGAAAGGTAACCCTGAACGGTGAACCCTGAATCCGTGAACGGTTACTAATCATGTAGTAGTTTTTTGACAGAAGCAGTCCGGATATTTCTCGGAGCGCTTTGCGGAAATCCAGCCAGCAAAGCGATCAGGATCGAAGAGGACGTGAGGATATCACGTCCCGGCAGCCAGACCACAGGATGTTCCCTTGCATCAGTCACCGAAGCGGGTTGAAGAAGGCCAAAGCATGGGAACTGAAGGGGAATATCCGGCCTGTGGTATTACCCAGTGATCACTTACGAAGGTAGTAATCGAGGTAGTTCCTTCGTTTGATTAACTGGAATTTATCTAGAACGCCAGTGTAAACTTTGCTAAGATCAGGCGCTCAGGAGATATTAGCGGATTCAGAGGTAGGGCGCTATCTTTACTTATACTTACCGTGTCGGTATCCTGAAACTTGAAGGATTCATTGAACAGGTTTCTGGCCTCAATTGTAATGAGACCCCTTCGTTTAGGTAAGCGGAAACCAATAGATGCATCGACGACCCAAAATCGATCATCATTCGGTATTTCCCGCACAGAATTCATAACTCTGAATCTGCCCTTCTGGTCAATATAGGTTGCTTTCAGCCCAGCAATAAACCCAGAGGGGTGAAATAAGTTGATCCCTAAAGGTATCCGATGCGTCTTGATCTTGTAAAATAAATCCGGACCTATAAACTTATCTCCCCTTTCAAAGCGTTCATATTGATATTCTGCACTCGTTGCCAGCCATCGGTAGGGTGTCCAGTAAAGGTAAACTCTGGCCAGTTTTTCTTCCCAGTCTGCTTCTTTAGATGTAGTTACCGCGTAAGGTACGTCCATGTCCCGTTCGGAGAATTCTACGCCTCCGTAAACGACCGAAGAGAACTTCTGATCGATGCCGATTCCATAGACCCATGACTCTGTACCATCATATTCGTCAAAGAACTGATTGAAGCCTGCCACATTGGTGGGCTCAATGGTCTGGTTCGAGATCAGTGTCCTTGTTAGAGTCCTGAATGCCGCGGCTCGCAACGTAGTACCAGAAAACGGATTCCAGATCAGTCCGAATTTCGGGTTGAACTGGTCACGATCTAGGTCTAAACTCCCGCCTTTGAAAAAATCAGAACTTGCTCCAAGGGTCCAGGTGACGTTTTTCGGATAATTGATTAGTGAATACACATAAAGATTGATATGATGTGTATGGAAGTGATAGGTATCGGTATCTGCATCCGGAGGATCAAGAAACAGATAGGTGAAAGTGTCCACGCTTTTTCTGTCTCTGTTGAAATGTCCCAAGCCACTTATCACGCTAAATCGGCTTGAGTGAAACAGATGTTGGACTTCGGCCATGTAGCCGTCCGTATTTATTTTATTCTCAACAAAATATTCATCAGGGTCAAGAGATTCATATATGTCAAGGTCTCCATCCTGGTAGATCACCGAAGCGATGACATCAGAACCGGGTGTAAATTCGTGATGAAAGCCTAGCCGGAATGTCTTATTTTTGCTTTTCCCTCTAAAGTTGTTGGATAACTCCGTTGGTTCAAATCGGAGTAGTAGATCACCGGCATCTATGTCTGTGTAACGATATTCCGCCTGAACGCTGGTCTTATGAGACAGGGCCACCTGGGCAAAGGCATTGTAAATGTCCTGGTCCTGGTCGTTATTTTCCCTGAATCCGTCCGATTCATAATGAAACTGACCAATGCTGTAAGAAAACCTTCCCCATAAGCCGGACTGAACAATTTCATCACCTAGAATACTGTTTCCTCCTCCGATACCGCTTGCTTGCAGTGCAAGCCGGTCCCGATTAAAGAGCGGATTAAATTCATTAAAAGATGGATCTGATGGGCCGGCTCCGTCCAGAATAAACAGATTGCTCTCAGCGAGCTGGGGCTGAACCGGGGTAAGGTTAATGGGCTGCAACAGTTGCGACTGGAGAAGTTCGCTGACTCTGGCGATCTGGCGGCGCGGTAAGTTGGCGCATGAGTCGGCCAGAAATCTATGGGCAGAGTAGTTGGCCGGATCGGCATTGAGCGAATTCCAGCCCTCGAGGATGGCAAGCTGCTGGAATCCGAGATCATTGTAAATGGGCCCGAGACTTGCGCTCCGTGCTGCAAGGTCCTCATCCAGCATCAGGCTGGACCGGTAGACAGCCCGGTTGTCGTTCAGCTCTATGGATTTCTGCAGATCCTCTAATGCCTCGACAGGACGATTTAGGCTCTGCTTTCGAATCGCATCATAGAACCAGGCTGTCGGGTCTTGCGGATCAAGCTCCTTGGCCATGGCAAACTGGTTTTTGGCCAGCTTGTCGCGTTTTTCTTCATAGTATGCCTTACCCAAATAACTGCGGATAAGCGAGTTGTCAGGATCAAGACTCGCTGCGATCTCAATCTCCTCACGGCCTTCGTTCAGATCCCCATCACGGATCTTTGCCAATCCAAGTCCAAGACGCGGAAGGGGAGCTGCCTGGTCCAGCTTGATCGCCTTTTCAAAAGCATTTTTTGCATCACGTATCTTGATTTGAGTAAGATAAGAAAATCCTAAAACAGTCTGTGTTCTTGCAATATTGGGGTTCAGGACCACAGCCTCTTTTGCCGCTTCAAGCGCTTTGTCGAGATCTCCAAAAGACAGCCACAGTTCTGATAATCGAGACCACGCAAGGGCATTTTTCGGACCCAGTTCCACTGCTTCCTTGAGATTGGCCAAAGCGCCCTGGAGATTAAAATCGGCCTGTTGCGCATATGAGAGTGCAACCCTTGCAGCAGGTGATTCGGGGGCCAGTTCTACAGCTTTGCTCGCCAGGTCAAGGGCTTGGTCCTTTTTATTCTGTACCACGGCAATTATTGATTGAAGGGCAAAGGCCTGACTATTTGATGGATCAAGATTGAGCGCCTTCTTAATATCAACACCTGCTTCATCAACACAGCCAACGGTAAGAAGCAATCCTGCACGATAGGTAAAAAAACGAGGATCTTGAATATTTTCAGGCACTCCCTCAAGGCTGGAAAATGCACTGGTCAGGTCACCATTCCAATAGAACTCCATGGACCTGCGAACCTTAGCCTGCCAGCCCGTATCAGAACCGAAATCAGCCGGGCGATAGTCCAAGACAGGCGGATAATACAGGGCCCATTTAACCGCATCCCTGGGATTTACCACAACACGGGGGACAGGAGCCTGTCCTGCCTGGGCTACTGCTGATTCACCCCTGGACAGGATAAGTTTTCCTGCCTTATTTGTGGCTGCTACCTGTCCTTCAAGTATCGACAATAGGGTTTGATCGCCCTCGACCCTTATGAAGAATTCAGTTCCTTCCACAGCAGCATTAACAAACGGTGTAATTACTTTCAGGCCCCTGGGAAAACGGCTGAAGAAATGAACAGCCCCGGTGATCAGGTCAATCAAGGAAGTCTGCTCTTTCTCTAATCCGGAAAAACTGATGGTGGTCCTCTGATCAAGACGAAGGATGGTCTCGTTACGCAGGACAATAGCTGCCCGGCTTTGTCCCTGCGTCTGAATCATATCGCCAGGGCAGTATGTGTCGTTCATTTTTGCAGGCAACCACTGTGTTTCACCTGCTCTTCGAGCATAAACCTCGCCCTGCACCGAAACAATTTTACCCACCCACTCTTCACACGTTTGAGCAGCTACGACACCGGGCAAAATATACCCTGCCAATACAATTATGAATATCGTAAGAATTAGGATGTAGGCCCGGATTTGCTTCATTGATACCCCTTTTCAGCAATATCTTGCTGAAATAACATCAACAATTGGTGTTAATCCAAGCTAAAGAACAGTCGTGATGAATAGATGATAAATCCCGCTCTCTATAATGATTTTAAGGTGTTACTCTATCTGTTGTCAAGACAAATAGGACGCAGATTTTCGCAGATATACACAG
>CBETWD010000172.1:0-4852 GCA_965539945.1 uncultured bacterium | reverse complement strand
TACGTCTGCGTACCCTCCGCCTCGCATCTGCAGCACCCTGTAAACGCTTACAGTTCGGTGGATTGCGGTAAATTGGGCGTTGTAACCCCGTGAACGGTTACAAAAATGAGTAGGTAGTGCCTGAACGGAAACCTCTAACATATTAAGGTTACTTTCTTTTTTAAATTCAAAATTTAGAATTCAAAACTCAAAATTGTGTCTGAACGGCCTTTTCGTTCAGACACCAGGTGGCCCTGTTAGGAGAAAAAAAATGCAAAGTCGGAAGATATTAGGTTTTTTCCTGGTCCTTATTATATTTGTTGGGATTTTTCCTGCCTGTAGCACTCCTGAAGAGAACAAGGCCAAACATTTTGAAAAAGGGATGAACTATTTCCAGGAGGAAAAATACAAAGAAGCGGTAATCGAGTTCAAGAATGTAGTTCAGATTGATCCCAAGTACGGTCCCGGCCATTATCAAATGGCCTTGGCTTATTTGAAGATCGGAAGTCTGCGAGATGCCTTTTCCGAGCTTCAGAAGACCGTGGATGTAGACCCGGATAATGCCGATGCCCGCCTGAAATTTGCCCAGATATTGTTTCTTTCAAAAAAGATCGACGAGGCGGAAAAGCATGTGGAAGTGCTGCTTTCCAAGGATTTGTCAAATGTTGATGCTTTATTGTTAAAAGGAGCGTTATTACTTAACCGGGAGAAGCTTGATGATGCCATTTCTGTCTTCAGAAAAGCAGAGAAGCAGGCACCTGATAGCAGCAAGGTCTATATGGCCCTGGCAAGGGCATACTCTCAAAAAAAGGACCTGAATCAGGCAGAACTTTTTCTGAAAAAAGCCATATCTGTCAGCAAGAAGGGAAAGGGCCAGGCGCAATCAAGGCTTGCCCTGTCTTCACTCTATGAATCCACAGGGCAGGAGGAAAAGGCAGAAGAAGAGATTAAAATTATTATTGGAGAAAATCCTGATGAGGTGGATGCCCTGTTGATAATGGCTGGTTTCTATGTGCGAAACGGCCGGGATGCAGAGGCTGAATCAACACTTCAACAGACAATAGACCTTTTCCCAGAGGCAACAGCTCCTCTATTGGCCTTTTCCGAGCTCCAGGTCAAGAATGGGCATAAAGACAAGGCCGTGATTACCCTTGAGAAGGCCCTCAAGTTGTCTCCGGATAATGCAAACATCAAGGCAAAATTAGCTGACCTCAAATATGATCAAGGGAAATTTGAGGAGGCCAAATCCCTGACTGAGGAAACACTGGCAAAAAATTCTATCCATCCCATTGCCCTGCTGGTAAAGGCGAAACTTGCCCTGAAAGACAAAGATTTAAAGACCGCGATTGAGTTGCTGGGCAAAATCCTTGACCGGCAGCCTGGAAACCCGGAGGCACTGTACTACAGGGGGCTTGCTTATCTGGGCTCGGGTGAGCTTACCAAAGCAGAAGATGATCTGCAAAAGCTGGTCTCAAGACAACCAGGATTTTTAAAGGCCAGATTGTTGCTTGCTGAAACGGCCCTTAGGGAGCGCAAACCTGAAATGGTCATAGAGCAGACTGAGCTGATATTAGCGCGCATTCCAGATGAACCAAAGGCCCTGATTCTCCATGCTTCTGCCGCCATGATGAACAAGGATTTAAAGACCGCTGAAAAAGATCTGCACAGGGCCCTTAAGGCATCTCCGGATGACGTGTCCGTCCGCTATCTCCTGGGCAGAACATATATGGCACAAAAGGAGATTGAAAAAGCAAAAAAGTCTTTTAGGGGATTGTTATCGGAAAATCCAGGGCACCTTCCTGCGCTGACGTCTCTGGTGGCGCTTTATATATACGAAGAACAGCCGGATAAGGCACTTGGTCTTTGCGATGAAATGAGGAAAAAGCAGCCGGATAACGCGGCAATAGCCATGGTTCAGGGAAGACTGCTTTTGCAGACCGGGCGTACAGATCAGGCGGAAGCCGTTTTTAAAGATGCCGTGGAGTTGAATCCTGATCTTATAGGACCTTATGTCTCTCTGGCAAAGATTTATATATCAACAGACAAGGCAGAGGAAGCTATTTCCCAGTACAGGATTTTGCTGGAAAAGAACCCCAATC
This sequence comes from uncultured bacterium, assembly GCA_965539945.1. GTDB lineage: Bacteria > Desulfobacterota > Dissulfuribacteria > Dissulfuribacterales > UBA3076 > UBA3076. The sequence continues at coordinate 2,774 of CBETWD010000172.1, read as the reverse complement.
TTGTAAGTGCTTATATGGCTATAGGCACCATAGAAGAACAGTCAGGGCATTATGATAAAGCAGAGAAGGCCTATATGCAGGCCCTGGAAATAAAACAGGATTTCGCGCCGGCTGCAAATAATCTGGCATGGCTGCTGGCGGAAAAAAAGCACGACCTGGATCAAGCCTTTATCTATGCACAGAAGGCCAAGGCTGCAGCTCCTGAACAACCGGCTATTCTGGATACTGTTGGTTGGATACTTACGAAAAGGGGGAGCTACGAGCTTGCTGTATCAAACTTTGAAGAGGCCATTCAAAAATGGCCGAATCAGCCTACCCTCCACTATCATATGGCAGTGGCTTTGAAGGGGATGAAAAAGATTGATGCCGCAAAAGAGGAGCTTAAAAAGGCAATCAACACAAAAGAAAAATTTCCCGAGATTGAAGATGCCAGGAGGCTCTTGGAAGAGCTGTCGTGATCGACTTTCGCAGTCTTAGTCGAAGCGACCTTGAAATATGGGCAAAAGATCTGGGCCTGCCGGCCTTCAGGGGCCGGCAACTCTTTAGCTGGCTTTGGAAGCCCGGATTCCGGGACTTCTCCCAAATGACCGACTTTTCCAAGGCCCTGAGGGAAAAGGCTGCCCAAAAGGGCCTGCTTACCAACCTTAAGCTTGTGGCAGACCAACGTTCTGTTGATGGCACAAGCAAACTGGCATGGAGACTGCTGGATGGTTTAGTGGTGGAAAGCGTCGTGATCCCTGAGCAGGGCCACAAGACCCTTTGCATATCCAGCCAGGTCGGGTGTGCTATGGGGTGCAGGTTTTGTCATACCGCCAGGATGGGTTTTCGTCGTCACCTTATCCCTTCGGAGATCGTGGGGCAGGTACTTGCCGCACAGGAACATATTGAAGAAAAGGAACAGCTTAGAAATCTCGTATTCATGGGGATGGGAGAGCCCCTTGCAAACTACGGGAATGTCTTAAAGGCCATTTACATACTAACTGATGACCTTGGGCTAAACTTCTCATTGCGCAGGATGACCGTATCCACCTGTGGTCTGATTCCTGAGATATTGCGTCTTGGTCAAGATACAGACATAGGCCTTGCGATCTCCCTAAATGCCCCTGATGATAGAATCCGGGACAAGATAATGCCCATTAACAGGCGCTATCCCCTTTCACAGCTCATTGAGGCATGTAGAGATTATCGGCTTTCCCGCAGGAGGCGAATTACTTTTGAATATCTCCTCCTTGCCGGTGTAAATGACAGCGTCGAACAGGCAATTTCACTTGCAAAACTTCTCAAGGGAATCCCTTCTAAAATCAACTTGATACCCTATAACGAAAGCAGTGATATTCCCTTCAAACGCCCTGTTCACGAACAGGTTCTGGCATTTCAGCAAGTACTCAAAGAAGCCAACTACACTGCCATCATAAGAAAGAGCAAGGGGCGAGACATATCCGCCGCCTGCGGTCAGCTCTATGCAGAAATAGAGGCCTAAATAATCAGCAGACGTTCACAGGTTCAGGGTTCAGGGTTCAGGGTTACCTTTGAACCCCTGAACGCTTACATAATCATTGGTAAAATTTTGGCCAAAGATTCAGATAAACGATATTTGGCAAGGTCATCATAAGGAGTAGGATCTCTGTTGATAATTATAACAGGCTTTCCATTTGAATAAGCAACATCAACAAAAGAATTGGCTGGAAATACTTGAAGCGAGGTCCCCAGTGCCATAAATAAATCACACTCCCTTGAAGCCTTTTCTGCAATTACCAGATGCTCAGGATTTAGACCCTGACCAAAGGATACGGTATTTGGTTTAAGGAGTCCCCCGCATTTCTCACATTTTGGTTCAACTTCACCCCTATCAATCCTTTCAAGCACAGGTTTAATATCAATCACTCTATTACAAGATAAACAAATTGCTTCCCTGTTGGTTCCATGGAGCCTGATAATTCTTTTTTTGTCCACTCCTCCTTTCTCGTGCAGTCCGTCAATATTCTGAGTCAGCAGCCAAAAAAGTTTTCCCTGTTGATCCAATTTACCAATTGCCAAATGAGCATGGTTTGGTTCTGCTTTAAGCATCGAGGGGATAGTTTCACTTTTGTATTTCCAATAATATATTCGTTTTTCTCTATCACTGATAAATTCCTGGATCGTAACAGTCTTATATTTGCTCCAGACACCTCCCGGACTTCTAAAATCAGATATTCCAGATTCAGTAGACATCCCCGCCCCGGTAAGGATAGTAATTTTATCTGATTCTTGGATTAATTTTTTAATGTTTTCTAAACTCATCTTAGGATCATACAGGAAATTGTCTCGCCCTGCTTGTTTGTTATCTTGCCAATTCACTGAATTTGGAGTAAACAGCCTCACTTGAATGGAGTTGTTTGATGGAGTTTTTATTTCGATGTATTAGAGGAAATTAGTTATGGAATGTACTACAAATAGGCCAGGGGCCCAGTGCAAGTTCATGAGTCAAAATGGTTGCAAGTATTTGGGCGGGGTCTGCTTTGAAATAGTTGAACAGTGTAAAGGCTGTGCAAGAGTTGTAAACTATGATACAGGCAATTTTTGTTCAGTTTACCCGCATCCGGCAATGAAGTGGCGAAAGAGCATCTGCAACTTTGCAACCCATGTGAAAAAGGAAATCCCAAAAGACGCTGCCGGCAGAAAGGTCAATCCTCTCAAAGCGGCAAAGCGAGCTTCAAGAGGGTATTAAAGCCTAAGCTATTTTGGTAAGCGTTCACAGAGCACCGCATCTGCTTTGTTGTCGGGCACTTGAAGTA
>CBETWD010000171.1:0-4861 GCA_965539945.1 uncultured bacterium | reverse complement strand
GCTATGGAACCAAAAAGATACACAGCAATGATCTCTTTATGCTTTTGTGCAAAAAGGGAAACTTGTTTTTTTATGTTCGACCGGGAAATGGTTTTTATGGTAAATTCATGACTCATATATTTTTTTATTATATCGCGTTTACCATAAAGGCGCACCAGCTCACGCGCCATCATCAATCCTAATTATCCCCCCGGTCCATGGCACCCCACATCGAGCAGAGGTGTGGCCTCGAGTTCACGCCTCATGGCCATGTCGAAGAGGACTCGTTCCTTTTTCTTGTCCAGACCGAGGCCCTGCCGCCTTTGGTTTATTTTATCAATCATTTTATTGGCAAAATCATTGGATGTCTCGGCCATATCCCACATCCCTCCATAGAGGTTTTCCATCTCTTTAAAGCAGTAGTCGGTAACCACTTTGGAGCCTGTTGTGGGGAAGCCCGGCCCGAAGACCACATAAACACCACTTGAGACAAAGTATTGTCCGATGGATACGGCCTTTTCACTCATCCATTGAGGGGCGCAGCCTACTGCCGGAATATCGCTTATGTCATTGCCAAGACCGCCGGTTTTTACCATTTCGGTGGCGGCGATAAGAATCCGGCTGTTATCCACACAGGAACCCATATGCAGCACAGGCGGGCATCCCACTGTCTCAAGGACTTCCTTCAGGCCGTCACCTGCCATGCTCAATGCTTCAGGAGACAAGAGCCCGGCGCGGCCCATGCCTGTGGCAGCGCATCCCGTAGCCAGTACGAGTATGTCATTGGCGATGAGTTCCTTGGCAAGGTCTATATGGATTTCCTCCATGACCCTGTAGTTATCACAGCCGACTATGGCGGCAACACCGCGGATACGGCCATTTATGATGTTGTCGTTAAGGGGTTTGTAGGATGCGCGAAAACGGCCGCCAAGGGTATAGTCGATATTCTCATGACTGAAGCCGGCCACTACGTCCATCTGATGCACAGGTATGAAGTGCTTGCCCCTTTCCGGGTATTTGTTGATGGCACGCATTATTATTTCTTTGGCCGTTTCCATGGCCCTGTGCTCGTCGAACTGTATGTGTGTGGCCCCTTGGATCCTGGCCTTTTCAGATGTGGTGATGAGTTCAGTGTGGAAATTGTCCGCCACAGGGGACAACCCCTGCATGATGCACTGGACATCCACAACCATTGCTTCTATCGCGGCAGTGGCAAGTACAACCTCCTGCTGGATAAAACTCCCGGCTATGGGAATCCCTCTCCTCATGAGGATCTCGTTTCCAGTACAGCACACGCCTGCCAGGTTTATGCCCTTTGCCTTGACTTTCTTGGAGGCCTTGACAATCTCAGGGTCATTGGCTGCCATAGCCAGGGCCTCGGCAAGTACCGGCTCGTGGCCGTGAACCGTGATATTTACCTCGTCCTTTTTGAGGACTCCGATATTTACCTTGCTCCTTACTGAGACCGGGGTGCCGAACATGATGTCAGACAGCTCCGTGGCTATCATGGAGGCGCCCCAACCATCGGCCAACGACAAGCGGGCGGCCTGGAAGAGCAGATTCTTATGTTCCTGGTCCACTCCCATGTGGGTGCGGTGCATTATTTCCACTACCTCACGGTCAACACCCCTGGGGAGGATTCCCAGCCTGCCCCAAAGCTCCTGTCTGGCCTTGGGGGCCCTCTTCATGAAGGCCAGGGTTCCCTCCTGCTGACCGAATTCACTGAGCATCTTGGTGCCTACTTCTATTGCGAGATCCCTGGTGTCCTTTTCAGCAGGGTCTATGCTGAGCATCAGGGCCGTGTTTCTTAGCTTGATTGTGTCTTTGATCTCATAGGGGGTTTCACCACGGGCGGTGGCGAGAAAGGCAAGGACCACTCCCCTGCCGTGATCCATGTGGGCAGAGGCCCCGCCGGCAACCATACGACAGAAATTGCGCGCAGCTACCGTGGCCGCATCTGCTCCGCAGACACCTATCATGGTGTCCACGCCCTCTATTATCTGGCAAGGCCCCATGTTGCAAATGCGACAGCAAACTCCTCCCTTGCCAAACAGACACGGTTCCACTGCCCGCATAGAGACCCTGTGGGCCGCGGTCACCACGCCTTCGGCACATGAGTGACATAGCACATCACGATTGGCCTCGCACTGTATGCTGGGGCACCCCCCTTCTTCCTTTTCAAAGCGTCTGCTGGTATCCATGATTATTATTCTTCCTCAGTTGCCTTGAGTTTTTTAGGCCAGACCTGAAATCTGCTTTGCGGCCAGGACTGTATTTTTCATAAGCATGGTTATGGTCATCGGGCCTACACCGCCGGGCACCGGAGTTATGGCAGAGGCCTTTTCCTTTATTGCATCAAAATCCACATCGCCGCACAGGATCGCCTTACCCTCAGGGGTCTTGCCTATCCGGTTTACACCCACGTCTATCACCACTACGCCGTCTTTCACCATATCTGCCGTGATGACCTTGGGACGGCCTGCCGCCACTACAAGGATGTCGGCCCTTTTTGTATGAAATGCCACGTCCTTGGTCCGGGTATGGCATAAGGTAACAGTGGCGTTTCCGCCTTCTCTTTTTTGAAGCAACAGGTTTGCTATGGGCTTGCCTACGATGTTGCTCCTGCCCACAACTACCGCCTCGGCCCCGCTGGTCTCAATCCCTGAACGGACGAGCATCTCCATGATGCCGTGGGGCGTGCACGGCAGGAAACAGGGTTCACCCACTACCATCTTGCCGACATTTACAGGGTGAAAACCATCCACGTCCTTGTCCGGGTTTACTGCATAGATGACCTTGCCCTCGTCTATGTGCTTCGGAAGGGGAAGCTGAATAAGTATGCCGTGAAATGCCGGGTCCTGATTGTATTTGTCTATAAGGGCCAGCAGGTCGGCCTCACTGATATCCTCAGGCTGGTTATCCTGGATGGAATGAAAACCAAGGTCATGGGCTGTGCGCTGCTTTGCAGTCACATAGGAGATAGAGGCGGGATTTTCCCCTACCAGTATGGTCACAAGGCCCGGTGTTACCCCGTGTTTTTCCTTCATCTCGGCCACTTCGGCCTTGAGTTCTTCTTTTATCTGTTTTGCTATCTGTGTCCCGCTGATTATTTTTGCTGCCATATATCCCTCCCTAAAACGCTTCTATTTTCACTGTGAATTGAGCGATTAGCCTTTAGCGGTTAGCTATTAGTTTTATGATTACAGGATGTTTTACTATTACAAAATTTCACCCATTGGGTGAAATTTCTAATTAACGTAATGGCTTGATTTTTTAAAGCTAAACCCTAATGGCTAACAGCTAATCGCTTAATTCAGGTACAAAGAACAGAAGAGAGGCATCCCTCGGCTCTCTCCCCTGCGTAAATGGAGTTGAGGCTCCCCTCACTATGGCTACCCTTTTTCAAAGAGTGAAGCAAGTACAAAATGCAAAAAATTTGCCATTTTTATTCGGGAACCCGCATTTATACAACAATTTTCGTAAAAAGACGAGAATTTTCTCACTTTGAGACGTTTTGCGATTGGGATGGAGCCCTTTGAGAAATGATCCAGCGCCAGAGGGGAACTATCATGACCTTTTTCCCATTTACCATGCGCTCCGTCTCCTGATCCCATGTCAGTATTGCCAGGTCATCACACTCCAGCTCCTTCGCAGCCTTCAGAAGAGCGCTAATCTCACGCTTTTCTGTCTGCGGATCGGAGTCCATTTTGTAAGAGACCTGTATAAGCCGGCTCACCTCCAGTCCATCTCTGATGACAAAATCCACTTCTTTGTTGTCCTTAGTCCTGTAGTAATAGAAATCGCTGCCCTGGCGTAAAAACTCGATTGCAACCAGGTTTTCAAGCAGACGCCCTCTATCGGGCGATGTCCTGAATTTCACGGCATGGATCATTCCGGTATCATAGCCATAGACTTTTCTGGGGCTCTTCATCTTTTCCCTTAGCTTGAAAGAGAATCTTTCCATATCAAAAACGAGAAATGCCTCTTTCAAAAAGCCAAAGTATGCTTCCACTGTGTGTATGCTCCTGAAGCCAAGCATGTTTTTGAGCCTGGTAAGAGAAAATTCATTTGAGTGATTCGTAAGCAGGTACAGCCCTATGTCATATAGTCTTTGTGGCTGCCTGACATTGTATCGCTTAACAATATCCTTGAACAAGATACCATCAAATAATGTCTTGAGATACCCTTGCTGATCTATACCCTTGACCACTACTTCGGGAAATCCACCACTGAGCATGTAGTCATCCAAATGGCTCAGGAGCATGCCCTGCTTTTCCTTGAGCTCGATCATTTCATCTAAAGGAAAATCTTTTGCCTTTAAAAACTCGGTAATTGAGAAAGGAAAGACCTGAAACTGAAGGTACCTGCCCGTGAGATGTGATGCCAGTTCAGCGCTCAAGAGCCTTGAATTGGAGCCGGTCAGGACTAGGTTGTAGCCTCTGCGCTGCAGCCTGTTTACCAAAAGCTCCCATCTTTCCAGATTTTGTATCTCATCGAACAGGAAATAACGGGTATTGCCATAGACCTGTATGATGGCCTTTAATATGTCATCATAATCTGAAATCCCGGCCAACCTCTCATCGTCAAAATTCAAATAGGCAAAGTCGATATCCTGAAGCAACTGAAGGGCGAATACGGATTTCCCTGCTCTCCTCGGCCCTACAATGACCTTGATAAGGTTGGTATCGAGGCTTTTTCGGGCTTCCTCGATTCCCTCCCTTAAGACAAAGTCTTGCCGAAAAAGCTCGTCCCTTTCTATTTTATGTCCTAAAACTATATCTTTCATGATTCAACTGCACAAAATATTGTAATTTTGTGCAGTATATTGTTTATTTTGTACTTCGTCAATGGTAGGGCTTAAAAGTCAACTACTTAGTGATTG
>CBETWD010000170.1:0-4876 GCA_965539945.1 uncultured bacterium | reverse complement strand
TTACTAAATACAACCTGCCAAAAAAACCGTGCGTATACGGCACGGGCTTCTTGTCATATTTTATTTACATTTGATCCACAACAATCTTGCTGTTTTTGGGCCTGGATTTCTCCATTCAGTCGGCATCTCGGAAGTCAGATAGATCACATCCCCTGACCGCACGGTGAAGGTTGCCTTGTTGAGTGACATTCTGAGTCTCCCGGAAAGGAGGTAGCCCATCTCCTCGCCCTTGTGGAAGAAAAAATGGGCGGGCAAGTCTTTGTTCGGCATAATTTCAATAAGATAGGCCTCCATCTTGGCGCCGAAATCGGGCGGTGTCAAGAGATAGCCTTCCAGCGAACCTTTGGGCAGATCGCGGAAACCGACTGTCACAGCCTCGGCTGCGGGGAAAATGATCCGTTTTTCCAATTCAGCGACCTGTTGAAAGAGGGACGTGATATCCACTGAAAGGACCTCAGCAATCTTCAAGAGAGTCGGCAAGGAGGGATAGATTATGTTTGCCTCCACCTGGGAGATAGTGCTTGGAGTAACCCCTACCAATTTGGCCAGTTCTCCCTGGGAGAAACCTCGCTTGTTTCTCAGCTCTTTGATGCGTAGCCCAAGGTTTAGCCGCGGGACCCCATGTTTTTCTCCTTCAAATGTGACACTGAGGTCTTTAGTCCAGTATCGATGGGATTCATGCATGTCCTCAGTATCGCGCTGTTCGGCCTTGAGGATTGTCAGTGTTGTCGTACCCCGTTTTATGGAGAGCTCGATGGCAACCTGAGCAATTTGATTGATTTGTGCCCTGAGTCGTTGCGAATGGGCCAGTTTTTCCAAAATCCAGTAGGCAATGGTGTCCAGTTCGTAGAGACGGGGGCAGGAATGGGAATAGAACTTGACGACGGCCTCCTCACCCCCCCAGATTTTCTGCATGCCGGTGAGGCTTTCGAATATAAGGCGTACATCCCCCTCCATGGATTCATGGAGGCCGTAAAGGGCATCCATGACATATTCCATGTCCCTTGGCTTTTCCATTCTGATGACGTTGCAAATCCGCTCCGGATCGGGCTCTTCATAGAATCTCATAAATATGGGGCTACTCGCCCCTTTGCCGCACGTGAAGCCATCAAGGATAGTCAAATTTGAACTCTCGGCAATAACACCGAGTTTGTTAAGGAGGTTTTTGGGAGAGCGGTCAAAGCTGACGTATATGACAGGTTTTTCCAGCAACAGCGAAGATTCAAGGAAGTTTATGCAGAAGGCCGAGGCCAGATTGCCCGAGTCGTCGTGCCATACCACATTGTCACCGATAAAAAGACCGCCCAGGAGACGATCCAGATGGCTTACGCCAGAACTGAGCCGTTCTTTTTTCGGCATGGAAGAGAGTCCTTCCGGCAAACGTACTATCATTGGCCTATATCCTTATTCGATTAGCGTATTGAAGCTTTATGCAACAGTCAAACTGCCAAGGGCGACGCGCGTTTTTCCCGTCACACCCATCTTGCCGTCCCCAGTTTTGAAAGATGTTCATTTTTTCAGTAAACCTTCCGTATGTGCTTCGAAACTCGGTAATTACGTTTTTCATTTCTGCAAGAAAATTCTCGTCAGTAGGGCATGATTCACACTGGTAGTTATTTGGACAGGGAACCAAAGCACGGTTCCCCATTTCCATGCTGCGCAGTCGCGGCGTCTTTTCATCCGGCACCATTTCAATACAGCCTGTGGGGCAAATGTAGGTACAGGCACCACAGCCTATACATATATCCGATGCCACCTTAAAGGGAGTAGCCACCTCGCGATCGATACCCCTATTGGCAAGCCCTATTGCACCAACGCCGACGACCTCCTCGCAGAAGCGGACGCAGAGACCGCACAGAATACACTCATTTGCCTCCTTCTTCTTGAACATGGAGGACTCGATACCCATCTGTTTGGCCATGGTCCGGATCATCGGGACTTCAGGACACCTGGCAAGCAACAGTTCCACAATCATCCTTCTGATCTGCCTGACCCTGGAAGTATCAGTAAAGACCTCCATGCCTCCTTCTGCGGGAAAATTACAGGATGTCACCAGACTTCGTTGCTTATTATGAACGACTTCCACCATACAGAGGCGACAGGACCCGTATGGCTTGAGGGCTTCGTGATAGCAGAGTGTGGGAATAAAGACACCGGCCTTCCTGGCCGCATTGATGATTGGCGTCCCCTGGTCGATCTCGACCCTCAGTCCATCAACTATTATAGGTACTTTCACTACTTGCTCTCCTGAGCCGCTTGCAAAATCTTGAGTTTTGCAAGCGGCTCTCCAGGTTACCTACCTGACTCGAATCGCCTCCAGTTTACACAGGCTGTAACAGATACCGCACTTGATACACTTCTGAGGGTCTATCATGTGTGGCTTCTTTTTCTTGCCGGTAATGGCCTTTTCCGGACACTTTACTTTACAGAGAGTGCAACCGTTGCACAGTTCTTCGTCGATATAATATTCAAACAGGTTTTTACATACACCTGCACGGCATTTCTTGTCGTATATGTGCGCATCATATTCATCACGAAAGTAGCGGATAGTACTCAACACCGGGTTTGAAGCAGTCCCACCCAGGCCGCACAGGGATGTCGTTGTCATAAAACGGCCCAGTTCGGTCAGTGTCTCAATGTCTCCGTATTCCCCAAGGCCCTCACAGATATTTGTCAGGATGTGATGCATCTGCTTCAGCCCTTCCCTGCAGGGTATGCACTTTCCGCAAGATTCAAACAGCAGGAAATGTATGAAATACCTGGCAAGATCCACCATGCATGACGATTCATCCATCACAATCATGCCGCCGGACCCCATGATGGCGCCGGCCTCTCTCAGGCTGTCATAATCAACCGGCATATCTATCTTGCTGATAGGGATACAACCCCCGGATGGTCCTCCTGTCTGGACTGCCTTGAAACGCTTGCCCTTTCTGATTCCACCTCCTATGCCAAAAATGATCTCGCGAAGCGTGGTCCCCATCTCCACTTCGACAAGACCTGTATTCTTTACCTTGCCGACAAGTGAAAATATCTTTGTCCCCTTGCTGTTGTCTGTTCCAATACTGGAATACCAATCAGCGCCCTTTGAAAATATCTTGGTTATGTTGCCAAAGGTCTCCACATTGTTCAGGACCGTAGGCTTGCCCCACAATCCTTGAATGGCAGGGTATGGAGGTCTGGGTCTCGGCGTGCCGCTTCTGCCTTCAATCGATATTATGAGGGCAGTCTCTTCGCCACATACAAAGGCACCAGCACCTCTGTCTATCTTTATGGTGAAATCAAGGTCTGTACCCAGGATATCTTTGCCGAGAAGGCCATACTCCTCCGCCTGTTGAATGGCAATGGACAAGTGTTTGATTGCTATGGGATATTCTTGTCTTACATAGATAAATCCCTGGCGCGCCCCGATTGCAAAGGCGCCTATAATCATTCCCTCAATAATACTGTGCGGGTCTCCTTCCATGAGGCTGCGATCCATAAAGGCGCCCGGATCACCTTCATCGCCATTGGCAATTATGTATTTGATATCACCAGGAGCAGCGCTGCAGATCCTCCATTTTATCCCGGTCGGAAATCCGCCTCCGCCCCGTCCCCTCAGCCCGGAGGCCACAACCGTCTCTACGACTTCTGCCGGGGTCATGGTAGCTAAGGCCTTACCAAGGGCGGAATATCCACCACTGGCAATATAGTCCTCAATATCAGTCGGATCGATCTTGCCGCAGTTAAAGGAAATATCCTTTTTCTGTTTTATATATACAGGAAGAGAGCTTTCATACTTGGCACGTTCCTTGGTTTCAGGGTCTTTCCACTGCAGACGTTTAACAAAATTACCGTCTATAATTGTCTCAGAAATAATATCCCCGGCATCTTCTGGTCTTACGCGGCAATAGAAGATATTCTCCGGCTCAATAACCACGATCGGGCCCATTTCACAAAAACCATGGCACCCTGTCTTCTTTATTTCCACCTTGTCCTGAAGGCCATGTTTTCTGATCTCATTCTTCAAGCCATCAATAATCTTCAATGACTTCTTCGCCCTACAACCAGTGCTGATGCAGGTTCTAATAACAGTCTTTCCGGGATCTCTCTTCTGAAGAATCGATTCCCTTAAACTCTCCAAGTCTGCTATGGTTCTAATCTGTTGCAACCTCTTGCCTCTCATGTCCTGCGCTATAAGCTGCCACCTGAATTAAGCCATTAGCTGTTAGCCATTAGCGTTTAGCTTTGAAAAATCAGGGCATTACGTTAATTAGAAATAACACCCAATGGGTAAAAGTTTGTAATAGTAAAACATCCTGTAATCATTAAACTAATAGCTAACCGCTAAAGGCTAATCGCTCAATTTAGCTGCCAGGATCTTATCTATTTTTCCAGGAATCACCGCGTCATGATAATCTTCGTCTATCTGTATTACAGGCGCCAGAGCACAGGTCCCCAGACAGTTGACTGTCTCCAGAGAGAACATGCGGTCTTCTGTCGTTTCTCCTTCCCTGACATGCAGAGTCCTCTTAATTCGATCCAGATTTTGCATTGCCCCACCAAGATGGCATGCGGTTCCGCAGCAGACCTTGATCATGTGACGCCCTCTTGGCACCAGGCTGAATGCCTTGTAAAAGGTGACTATGTCAAAAATTCTGGTAAGGCTTAGCTCAAGCTTTTTAGAAATATAGCGAAGGGTCTCCTCTGGCAGATAGTTCTCAATACCCTGCACATCCTGCATGATACCGATTATTTCAGAATGCCTGTATTCATGTCTTTTCAATATGCTATCAACTTGCTCAAAACCCATGGCTTAACCTTTGTTTATTGTGTACTTCCGCCAGCAGGGCATTGTATGTGTCCCCATCAGGCCCTCTTTTACCTTTTGAAACAT
>CBETWD010000169.1:0-4899 GCA_965539945.1 uncultured bacterium | reverse complement strand
GAACAAGTGACAGGAAACGCGTCTGTTGTTTTCCAGGCGCAAATCTTCAGGCTCTATTTTTCTACAAATATCCATGGCCATGGGACAACGGTCCTGAAAGGCGCATCCTGAAGGAATAGAATCCAAGGCAGGGACATTCCCCGGAATGGAAGTGAGACGCTTGGCGTCTTTGGGAATACCGTATGGTACCGAATCCAGAAGACCTTGGGTGTATGGATGGAGTGGATTGTCGAAAAGATCACCCATGAGGGCCTCTTCAACTATTTTCCCTGCATACATTATGAGTACCCTGTGGGCTATCTGGGCCACTACTCCAAGGTTGTGGGTTATGAGCAGGAGACTGAGATTGTGCTGTTCCCGAAGACTGTTCAGGAGTTCAAGAATTTGGGCCTGTATGGTTACATCCAGGGCAGTAGTGGGCTCATCTGCTATCAAAAGCTTTGGTTGACATGCAAGGGACATGGCTATCATAGCCCTTTGACGCAGTCCACCTGAGAGCTGATGAGGGTAGGTTGTGATTCTCTCTTCCGGTGCCGGTATTCCCACCTGTTCTAAAAGCTCAACAGTCCATTCCCGAACCTGTTTTTTGGGAAGCTTGAGATGGGTTGTTACGGCTTCTGAAATCTGGTCTCCAATTGTAAAGACCGGGTTGAGGGCAGTCATAGGCTCTTGAAAAATCATGGCCATTTCCTTTCCCCTGATGCTGCACAATTGACCAGGAGTAAGGTCCATGAGATCTATGCCCTCAAATACTATTTCCCCACTTCTTATGTTGAATGGAGGACTTGGAAGCAGGCCCGGCAGGGAAAGGGCTGTAACGCTTTTTCCACAACCGGATTCCCCTACAAGACAGACATTTTCCCCTTTTTTGATATAAAAAGAAAGATCCCTTACAGGGAATACAGGCCCCTTATTGGTCCGGATCTCAATTTCAAGCCCTTTTACAGAAAGGAGGATATTATTGCTCACGATTTTTGATCACGGGACTTTGTCCGCTTTTTGCCCCTTAACCAGTTGAACATTGATTTCACGTCCTTCAGGCTTAAGCTGTATTATTACTTCAAAAAGGTCTGACATGTGACTGATTGTGGACGGGATGTCATCAGGTTGTTCGACGTTGTCTTCTCTGTGAGTCATTACAGTAAACCATACAGGGAAACCATGTTCCTTGGCCAGTGCCTTGAGTTTGCTCAATGATGCCTGCTCAGTTTTGTCGAATGGCAATCCGTCTAACAAGACTATCTGTGGAAAGAATATACCCTGTTCAGTGAGGTCGTTTAGACGTTCTTCAAGCCGCTTTACGCTGAAGTCCTCAATATTAAATGTCATAATAAAACGGTGGGGAAGGATCATCTCCCACATCACATTGGTATTATTTAACTCGTATTGATCTGATATGCGGTGGAGGATTTCCTCGTACCAGAGACATACCTTTTTTATCGGCTGCCCCAGACATATATGAAGTACGTTTTTCCCTCTGAGCAAGTTGTCCAGAGCCAGATGCATCAGGAAAGAAGTCTTGCCCTCTCCAGCCCTGGCAAGTATTGCACCGAATTGTCCGTCTCCTAAAAGGTGGCCGGCATCTTCCTTGATAAATTTCAGCGGATTTTTAAGAATTAGATTGTTTTCTGACATATTAAAGCCCTTTTTTAAACAAGAGATTTTTTTAAATGTTGAATGCTAAATGTTGAATGCTGAATTAATGAAATAACTATTTAATATTATATTTTATTCCACAATTTAAAATTCAACATTCAACATTCACAATTTTTTTCTGGGTTTAAGCAGCCTTTTTCTTTTTCCCTGCGGCTTTTTTTATCAATTCGTCTGCTACGTTTTTGGGTACCTGACGATAGGTGGAAAATTCCATGGTGAACTGGGCCTTCCCCTGGGTGCCTGAACGCAGGATTGTGGAGTAGCCGAACATCTCGGCAAGTGGGACATCAGCCTCTATTACGCTTATATTTCCTTCATCCTGTGTACCCAGGATCATCCCTCTTCGCTGGTTAAGTGATCCCATTACAGCTCCCTGGAATTCAGTCGGAGTCTCCACTGCCACCTTCATTATAGGTTCCAGTATGACAGGCCTGGCTTTCCTGTAGCCTTCCAGAAAGGCCCTGCGGGATGCGGCCCGAAAAGCCATGTCAGAAGAGTCCACAGGGTGGGATTGACCGTCGTTGATGACAATTTTTACTCCTGTAACAGGAAAGCCCAACAACTGTCCTTTCTCCATACTTTTTTTGAAACCTTTTTCGCAGGAAGAGATAAACTCCGTGGGTATGGCACCACCGACTATCCTGTTTTCAAAGACGAATTCGTCTTTAACAGGCTCCATATAGCCGGCTACCCGTCCAAATTGACCCGCACCACCTGTCTGCTTTTTATGGGTATAATTGAACTCGGCTTGCCTGGTAATAGTTTCCCTGTATGCGACTTGGGGCATGCCCGTGGTAACATCTGCGCTGTATTCCCTGCGCATTCGCTCAACATATATCTCAAGGTGAAGTTCTCCCATGCCGGAGATGATGGTATCTCCGGTCTCATGGTCAACGTATGCCCTGAACGTCGGGTCCTCTTTGGTAAATCTGGAAAGGGCCTTGGACATTTTGACCTGGGCCTTGTTGTCCATGGGGACAATTGCCAGTGAGATAACCGGCTCAGGTATGTACATGGAGGTCATGCTATATCTGATTTCAGGAGAGGTGAAGGTATCACCGGATGCGCAGTCGACGCCAAAGAGGGCCCCAATATAGCCGGCAGGTATAGAACCTATTTCCTCCATCTGGTCTGCATGCATATGTACGACTCTGCCGATCCTGACCTTTTGACCGGTTCTGGAATTTACTATGGTGTCTCCCTTGGAGAGGGTCCCCTGATACACCCTGATGTAAGTGAGCTGTCCGTAGCGTCCTTCTTCCAGTTTGAACGCAAGGGCTACAAGAGGTTTTGAAAAATCTATTTCAAGTTTTTTTTCAACTTCCTCATTTTCCATATCCAGAGCGAAGTTTTCAATATCCATGGGTTGCGGCAGATAGTGAGTTACTGCATCAAGGAGAGGTTGGACCCCTTTATTTTTGTAAGCAGATCCAATGAATACAGGGGTGAGTCCGCGAACAAGGGTCCCGTTTCTAATCGCGTCAATTAAGACATCTGTTGTGACCTTTTCATCGAGCGCGGCCTCCATGAGTTCATCAGAGAACATGGAAGCAGCGTCAATAAGGCTTTCCCTGCGGACTTCGGCCTCTGCGCGGAGCCCTTGAGGTATTTCTTCCAAACGTATCTGCTCGCCGCTTGGGCCATCAAAGTACATGGCCTTCATGGAGACGAGGTCCACCACTCCCTGAAAGTCCGATTCAAGGCCTATGGGTATTTGCATTGCAATTGCGTTGTGGTTCAGCTTTTCCCGGAGTTGTTCTATAACGCGGAACGGGTTGGCACCGCCTCTGTCGCACTTGTTTATAAAGGCGATGCACGGGACTTTGTATCTGGACATTTGCCGATCAACTGTAATGGACTGAGACTGTACACCTCCAACAGAGCAAAGGACCAGTACACCACCGTCCAGGACCCTGAGGGCCCTTTCCACTTCGATGGTGAAGTCTACGTGCCCCGGGGTGTCAATAATGTTTATTTCATAGCCCTTCCATTCGCAATAGGTGGCGGCGGAAGTGATGGTTATTCCCCGTTCTTTTTCGAGCTCCATGAAATCCATGGTAGCTCCGACGCCGTCCTTGCCTTTCACGTCGTGGATGGCGTGAATTCGTTGGGTATAAAAAAGAATTCTTTCGGTAAGAGTGGTCTTGCCCGCATCAATGTGGGCACTAATGCCAATGTTTCTTACCTTTGCCGGATCTCTATTCATTGCCTATCTAGCCTCAGAAAATAAAATTTAATACTATATACTAACAATTGAGGAATTGCGAAATCCCTAAATCCCTCAATAAGATGAGAGGCGCGGTTTTTAACTTTTTACATTAAGCTTGTCAAGACAAAATAATTCTGTAACCGTTAGGCACAAGTAAGGAAAGGCTTGACCACTACCAACTTATTGTATAGTATGTCCACGTTTTGTGGACATACTATAATTTCAATTGAGGTAAAATCCGTTGAACGTCATTGCGCAGATGCGGCGGAACATTGGCGGTGAGGTATTTGACTACCAGGTCCTCCTGGACGCGTTAGCAGGATACCGCAAGCCCCGGGACAGAATTACCAGACTGCTGGCCAGCGGGGCGATCGTGAGGGTCAAGAAGGGGCTGTACTGTTTCGGTGAGGCCTTTCGCAGGGAACCGGTCAGCCGCGAACATCTGGCCAACCTGATCTATGGGCCGTCGTATGTCAGCCTTGAGTATGCTCTGAGCCATCACGGTCTGATCCCGGAGCGGGTGGAGACCGTCACCTCGGTGACCAACCGACGTTCGCGTGATTTCGACACGCCCTTCGGTACTTTTTCCTACCGCATGCTAAACGGCCCCCGTTATGCCGTAGGCGCTATCCTCGAAACGGCCGGCAAGACACCTTTCCTGGTGGCCTCTCCCGAAAAGGCGTTGGCGGACAAGGTCTGGACCGACAAGCGGTTCAGCGGACTCCGCGTATCCGATTATGATGCGTATCTATCCGACGATCTTCGCATCGACCGGTATGCCCTCAGCAGGCTTGATCACTCTCGATTGCGGGTCATCGCCACGGCATATGATTCGGCCAAGATCAACAAACTGGTTCGGTACTTGAAGCGCTTGGAGGAGGCTCCTCATGCATGATGCCATCCGCAGCATGCTGGACCGCTACGAATGCCGGAGCCGCGACGACTATGTCAACGCCCTCAGGGAAATCCTGCAGGATGTGGCTCTGCTCGGACTCTGGCGTTCCAAGTTCTTTGAGCACGCTGCGTTTTATGGT
>CBETWD010000168.1:0-4936 GCA_965539945.1 uncultured bacterium | reverse complement strand
ATTGAGAACTTACATTAAAATCAATATAGTCTATTCATTTCCTCAATTCGTAATCCATGAATGCTTCAAAATACATCCAATCCCTCAATCCCTCAATCCCCCAATTCTTCAATCGTCAATTTTCAATTTTCAATTTTCAATTACCAACCCCCTGCCATCAAACAAAATCTTGAGTTTTGCAAACGGCTCGTTATTATAAAGAAAAGGGACGAAAAGGAGTGATAAAATATGAAATTCTTCATTGATACTGCCAACTTGGACGAAATTCGCAAAGCAGCAGATCTGGGACTGGCAGATGGAGTGACCACAAACCCTTCTCTTATAGCCAAAGAGAATTGCGCTTTTGAAGACAGGATCAGAGAAATATGCAGTATTGTTGATGGCCCGGTGAGTGCTGAGGTGATTAGCACAGACGTTGACGGCATGGTGAAGGAAGCAGGAAAATTGGCAGAAATCGCATCTAATGTCGTTGTCAAAATTCCAATGACCACCGATGGTTTAAGGGCCACGAAAAAACTGGCAGGTGAGGGTATAAAGACCAACGTAACCCTGGTATTCTCTCCGCTTCAGGCATTACTGACAGCAAAGGCCGGAGCAAGCTACGTCAGCCCTTTTATAGGAAGGCTCGATGATATCTCCCATGAAGGTATGAACCTGGTAGAAGACATAATTCAGATTTTCGACAATTACGCCTTTGACACAGAAATCATAGTAGCAAGCATTAGACATCCCATACATGTATTGGAGGCTGCAAAAATTGGTGCCGACATAGCAACTATTCCATACAAAGTAATAGCACAGCTAGCCCATCATCCATTGACTGATATAGGCCTTGAAAAATTTTTAGCTGATTGGGAAAAAGTGCCGAAATAATGTTTAATGCAGGCAGCACACCTTAGATATTCAGCCTCAGGAATTCAACCGTTTGTGATTTGTGCACTCCTTGTTCTCTGCAACTCAGGAGTGACAAGTGCGGGGGGCATATATTCCTTTGTGGATGAGCGCGGTGCATGGCACTTCAGTAACGTGCCTACAGATCCGCGTTACGGTTTGGCAAGCCGATCCAGGCACATCTCCTCACATATTCCATGGAATTACGCAAAATATGAGGAAATTATATCCGAGGCTGCCACACACTATGGTCTGGATCCTGACTTGATCAGTGCAATAATACAAATAGAGTCAGAATGGATTCCAGATGCCCGTTCCTCAAAAGGTGCCATTGGGCTCATGCAGTTGATGCCTGAGACATCCTCAAATCTGGCAGTGTCAAATCCTTTTGATCCCGAGGCAAACATCCGGGGCGGCACCAAATACCTCAGCCGGTTGCTTGAACGATTCAAAGGCAATTTGGTCCTGGCCCTGGCAGCTTATAACGCAGGACCGGGAAAAGTCGAAAGATACAAAGGAGTTCCGCCTTACCCTGAGACAAGGAGGTATGTGCGAAACGTCCTGAAACAATGGCAGGAATACAGATCTGATTGAAATCCCTTACCGGGTCCTTGCCCCTTTCTGAAACATGAAGCGCCTTGATCTTACATTGAGCAACAGCCCTACACCTATAAGCGTAGTAAACACCGAGGAGCCGCCATAGCTGACAAGTGGCAAAGGAATACCTACCACAGGCATAAGTCCCATGACCATGCCTACATTTATCACTACCTGCCAGAAAAGCATGGCCGTTACCCCAAAGGCCAAAAAGGCCCCAAAACGTTCCCTGGATTGTGATGCTATCAAAAATCCACGGTATAGCATAAGAAAAAATATTCCCAGTAGAATTACTGCTCCCACCCAACCCCATTCCTCAGCCCAGATAGAAAAGGCGAAATCAGTGTGGACCTCCGGCAGAAAGTTGAGGTGGGCCTGGCTCCCTTTCATGTAACCTTTGCCTAGGATCTGTCCTGAACCAATGGCAATTTTTGATTGTGATATGTGATATCCCGCACCGAGTGGATCCCTCCCCGGGGAGATGAAGTCCATTATTCTATCCCTTTGATAGGGCTTAAGGAACTCCCATACAACAGGAAAAGCGGCAATCGCTGAACCCGACAGCAGCAGGAAGGACGTCCACTGGAGACGAGCCATATACACTAAAGAAGCAAAAATCAGCACCAGAAACAGTGCTGTCCCTAAATCCGGCTGGTGATAAATCAGAAAAATCGGAACAAGCATCAAAAGGAAAGGCCGCCATAAATCCATTAGACCATACTGTGGTCTGTCGTCATGGTAAAAATAACTACTCAGAATAATAACCGTGGCGAGTTTAGCCAGTTCGGAGGGCTGAATATTCATAAACCCCAAAGAGAGCCAGCGCTGTGATCCACCTACAGTCTTACCTATAAAAACTACAAGTATAAGCATAAAAACCATAATCAAGTAAATGTGTATAGAATAAACAGTAAAAAGACGATAATCAAAAAAGACTACCAGACTCAACATCAAAACGGTGCCTGCTATGTACCACTGCAGTTGTTTCCACTGAAAGCAATAGCCGGTAGCTGCACTGCCGCTGTTCAAGTTGACAAAACCTATAGCCATGAGCAAAAGGACAGATAGAAAGAGCCACCAGTCAAAATTTTCCAGAAATCGCCTATCAAACATGATCATCTGTACAGTCTACATTGAAAGCGGTCTTGTGGGGCCTTAGTACAGGTAGAGGAGATTGAATTTGAAACCACGTCTCGAAAACCTTACGGGCAACAGGTGCTGCAACAGAGCCGCCATGTCCGGCATGCTCGCACAATACTGCTACCGCAAGCTCAGGCTTCTCTGCCGGAGCGTAGGCCACAAACCATGCGTGATCTCTGTGTTCCCAATCTAGTTTTTCATCCTGCCGACGTTTAGCCTGTCCTACCACCTGCGCGGTACCGGTCTTGCCTGCCACATGGACATCAGGCATTTTGCATTGTTTTCCCGTAGCCTTTTTATCCTCTACTGCCCCCAGCAAGGCCCTCCTGATTATCCTTAGATTTGTTTCAGAAATCGGCAATTTATCCTTTGGATCACTCTCAAAGGATGCGACGATATGGCCATCCGGTCCTGTCATCTTCTCTAGGTAAACCGGGCTGTATAAGGTGCCGCCATTGGCTACAGCAGCTATCAGACAGGCCATCTGCAGAGGAGTTGCAAGAGTAAAACCCTGGCCTATGGCCGTGATGAGGGTCTCTCCTTCCTGCCACGGCTCATTATATCTCCCGAGCTTCCAGTCCGGCGTAGCAATGAATCCTCTGCTCTCATTGGGAAGATCGATCCCTGTCTTTGATCCCAGCCCAAAGGCCTTGGCGTACTTTTCTGTTTTCTCAATCCCAAGCTTAAGGCCGACCTGATAGAAATAGATATCGCAAGACTCAACCAGGGCCTTATACAAATTGGTCTGCCCGTGTCCACGCCAATCCCAACACCTAAAAACGCTTCTGCCTAAACGGAATTGGCTCGTACATTTGAACGACGTATTTTTTGTAACTATCCCCTCCTGTAAAGCCGCTGCAGCCATCACAATTTTAAAAGTCGAAGCAGGAGCATATCTGGCCTGAAGGGCCTTGTTTTGCAAAGGCCTTGAAACAGGATCATTCAATGCCTTCCATTCCTCATTATTGATGCCCGTGGCAAATGCATCCGGATCAAAAGCAGGACTGCTCACCAAGGCAAGTATCCGCCCGGTCTGAGGGTCCATGGCAACAAGGGCTCCGACATATTCCTTCATGGCCTCCTCCGAGGCCTGCTGAAGATCCAAATCAATAGAAAGATACAGATCTTTCCCTGGAACAGGTGGTTTCTCGTCTATCACTCTCACCATGCGTCCCCCGGCATCCACTTCCAACCTGCGTTGGCCCTTTATCCCTGCCAGATCATTTTCAAACCTTTCCTCAACCCCGCATTTCCCAACCATATCACCCGAACGCGCGCCTGTATAACGTTCTTTTACAATATCTTCCCGGCTGATTTCTCCGAGATAACCGAGCAAATGTGGGGCAATACTACCATAGGGATATTTCCTGGCAGGAGTCACCTCGATAAACACGCCAGGCAAGCTAAAGAGCCGGGACTCAATCCTGGAAAGTGTCTCCCAGTCGGCCCCTCTCTTAATTACTATGGGTGCGTATTTGGGTCCTTTATGCTCTGAACCGAGATGGGTCCGAATCTCAGCCTCTGTCTCCCCCAGTAAGGGAGAAAGTTTGGCCAGGAGGGCTTCCATGTCCCCAACATCCTCCCTGACAAGACATACATTGAAGCAAGGCTTTACCCCTGCCAAAAGACGGCCTGTCCTATCAAGAATTTTGCCCCGGGGCGGCTGAAGACGCACAGATCTTATTCGATTCCGCTCGGATTGTTCCCTGAAATGCTCTCCCTGTACAATCTGTAAGTGCCATAGACGTGCACAAAATGTAACCACACACAGAAACATGATCAGAATGGCAACATCACATCTCCATTTGTTTGCCTCCTGATCCAGCTTGTCAAAGCGCTTGACACGCCAGATTGTCTTGACCTTAAACTTCACTGTGTTCTTTCACCCCAAACCACATATCCTCACTGGAAATAACCGAATTTACTTTATCAAAGACAAAAAACCAGAAGGGGGCAAGAACACCATTGAGCAGGGCCTGGGCAAACCCCCAGGGCCATAAGAGTTCGGCAGCACCACTGCCGATCAAAAGGATCGCCACAACCTCAATACTCAAAAACGAAACCAGCATCATCTGTTGCCATGCCGCAGCACACACTATATGGCTTAAAATATACCGAATCATCAAGTATTCACCGGTATATGCCAGAGCATAAAGGCCGGCAGGCATGGCTGACATCTGCTCACTGAGGATCCCTAACCCCAATACAGCGAGGATGCCACCGGGTAAAGAGTGTTGAAGCCCGTACCAGGCTACAAGCGGCACCAAACCGTCCAGTCGGATTTGTCCGAGCTGAAACGGGAAGCCCA
>CBETWD010000167.1:0-5020 GCA_965539945.1 uncultured bacterium | reverse complement strand
GTACTGCTTTGGACAGGCATGATCTGGCTTTTTTGCTTGTTTGTTTCCACTCCATGCATGGCGCATAGGGTAAATCTTTTTGCATGGGTGGAAGGGGATACTGTTTTCACAGAGAGTTTTTTTTCAGATGGTGCGAAATCCGTCGGTTCCCGGATAGATGTCTTTGACCCTGAAGGGGAGATACTATTGACCGGAAAGACGGATGACGAGGGGAGATTTTCTTTTAAGATACCCAAGAAAACGGATCTCACGATCGTGCTCAATGCCTCTATGGGTCACAGGGTTGAATATATACTCTCTGCCGGTGAAATGACCGGGATAAAAAAGTTTCAGCCATGATAAAGAAGGAAAAAAATGGAGTAAGTGATGATAAATAAGTTATTTTTTGTAATTGCAATTTGTTATGCCCTGCTAATATCTTTATCAAGTAATTTGATGG
Source organism: uncultured bacterium (assembly GCA_965539945.1). Taxonomy (GTDB): domain Bacteria; phylum Desulfobacterota; class Dissulfuribacteria; order Dissulfuribacterales; family UBA3076; genus UBA3076. The sequence continues at coordinate 4,581 of CBETWD010000167.1, read as the reverse complement.
CCGGCGATGAGAAGGCTGATGTGTACGTATTGGGAGAAATTACAGTTAAAGGCGAACTGATCCGTCCTACCAAACAGACAGGCGATTCTCTGTACACAGGAAGCTCGGTAACAAGAAAAGGAATTGAGCTTTTAGGCACACCTGCGGAAACAAGCATCTATAATGCACTAAATATTCTCCCGGGTATTAATGTGGAGAGCTTTGACCCTTATGGTCTGAGTCGTTCGTATTCACGTGTAAGGGGACTAAAAGACATGTATATCGGGATGACTGTCGAGGGTATTCCGAATTACGGCATCATGCCTATTGGAGCACGGGAATACATATATGATACAGAGAACATAGAAAGCGTCAGCTTGTACAAAGGAGCAAGTCCTGCTGACCTGGGAACAGGCTCAGGCAACAGGGGCGGCGCAATAGAGTTGCAGATGAGAAGACCGGAGAACAAAATCGGGGCTGAGATAATTCAGAGCTTTGGTTCAGATAATTTTATGAGGTCGTTTTTAAGGGTCGACTCCGGAAAGTTGCCGACAGAAACAAAGCTCTTTGCATCATATTCTTATTCGCAAGCCGATAAATGGAAAGGAAGAGGGGATCTTGGTCCGAGGGATCATGTTACATTGGGATTAAACCAGGAACTTGGTAAGAAAGGAAATCTGGATATCTTTTTCAATTTTAATGAAATTGAGAGACATACTTTCCAGAGTCTGACTTACCAGGAAGCCAGACATATAGACACTAATTACGACAACTCGTTTTCCAGCAATGCCACAAATACGAACTATTATGACTATAATCGCGAAAAATTGATAAACAGAGACCTTATGTCAATTATCGATATTGACATTTCTGAAAACACTCACCTGTCTTTTAAACCATACCTTTCCAGTGAGAGCGCAAGCCAGATGGGGAAAGCCCAATTCCCGGTTCCAGGGGTCATAGGCAAACCCCAGGGCATACTGGACAAAACCAGAGATTTGGAACGATATGGCCTTATCCCAGAGGTAAATGTTGATATTTCAGACTTTGAGATAACTGCCGGTTATTGGTTTGAATCTCATAATCTGGAAAAATATGTCAAGAGATATATCACTTCTGGCAATGGGTTAGAGTACAAGGGATACTTGTATTATTCAGAAAATGAAGGACACGGGGAAATACACAGTCCTTATGCAAAGGTATCTTATAAATCGGAAAAGTTCAGATTCCAGGCAGGACTGAAGTATTTTTATTATGAGGAACCGGCAAGTACAGGATACACTAGTAATAATGCAATACTGGAATTAAGAGAAGACCCTGATATCAGCTTAAAGGCAACGGATTATGATGCGTTCTTACCCACAGTCGGCCTCGGCTACCAGTTTAACGAGAATATTGAAATGTACGTCAACTATGGCAGAAACTACATGAGACCTTATGCCTATGTCCCGGTTACAACAACTTATGTAAGCAACGAGATATCATTCAAGGCTGCCGGTATGACATTACAGGATATTCTTGATAAATGGGAGATGGAAACATCAGACAACATCGATATCAGTTTCAGGTATCATAATAAATACTTCTCAATAGCCCCCGTGGCTTTTTATAGCAAACACCATGACCTGCTGGTCAGGGTCGATAACCAGAACGTAATTAAACCAGATGGCACCACCCCGGTCAGTTATCATCAGAATGTCGGCGATGCCACCTCTTATGGTTTTGAACTGGAAGTGAATTTCTATCCATTGAAAGATTTAATCTTCTATTTCAGTCCCAGTTACACCAATATGAGTTTTGACGACGACTTTAGAACATGGAACCCTAAAACAGGGAGCAGTATCCTGAAGATCAAAGGCAACCAGCTCCCCGACACCCCGGAATGGATTATAAAATCAGGCTTGATTTACACAATAGGCGATTTTGAGATAAGTCCGGCAGTCAGGTGGATTGATAAAAGGTATGGCGACGCTTTGAACCAGGAAAAAATTGATGATTATGCTATCGTCGATTTGGGTATAAAGTACTCCAGAGAAAATCTCTTTTGGTTAAAAGAAGCAATTGTTCGGTTTGAAATAAAGAATTTATTCGATGAAAAATATGTCGGCGCAATCTATGCGAGCGATACCGAGACTGATGTGGATTACTATGCTGGTTCACCCTTTACAGTAATATTCAGTATAGATGCAAAGTTTTAGTAAACTTGCATCCCACACGGTGCTTCTCTTGCGTGGGATGCTCGACTCCGCATGATCTAAAGAAACTGGATTCCGGCTTTCGCAGGAATGACAGGCGCTCACACCCAATCGTCATTCCTGCGAAGGCGGGAATCCAGGTACATTACTCAGATTTGTTGAGAAGTTACAAAAAATCATTCCAAATCCTTGTTTTTCTGACCAACTATTTTTCGAAAACTCAAGTATATAGAGGCGATCCTTCAAAATCCCACAAGTTGACAATTTTTGTCAATAGTGGCATGTTTATAAAATTCATAACATCAGGGTTTGCTTCTAAAGGGGAGGGGGGCAAACTACACGGTCGAACTCAGAGGGGAAGGAGATGAGGAATGAAAAAGATGTTTGTTAAGATATGGCTTATTTTTTTGATATTTGTAATTCCTTGTTTCAGTTTTGGAGAGGAGGGGGAACAGGAGATTATAAAGTTAGAGGATATCACAGTAAAGGGTGAGTCCGTGCCTGTAGCTACTACGGTCAACGTTGTTGGTGCAGAGGAATTTGAGGATCTCAGGCTTGACCGGCCTATTGACATTCTTGAAGAGATCCCTGGTATAGAAGTCGGCAACTACGACCAGGGAGGGGTAGCCAATGTTTTTTCCATAAGAGGGTTTGGTGGAGCCGGTCATGGTGGTGATGCAGCAGTATACATAGACGGCATACCCTTGAATGAAGGGGAGTCCCATGCTGACGGCTATGCGGATATGAATGTCATCATACCGCTTGAGATTGAAAGGCTTGAGGTCTATAAGGGCCCATCTTCAGCCCTGTTTGGTAATTTTGCCAGGGGAGGAGCCCTTTCATTCCATACCAAAAAAAGAGGTACTTACAACCTGATCAAAACCGAATATGGGTCTTACGATACTGTCGATGTCCAGGGGGCCTTTGGGACCACGTTCGGGTCTTCCCTGTATAATAATTCAGCCTTCCAGTTCCACAGGACAGACGGGTATCAAGATAATCAGGAATGGCTTAAGGGAAATTTTTCTACCAGATTTTCATATGATGTTACGGAGGATCTGGATGCCAGCCTCTCTTTCCGTTTCCACGGATCAGACTGGGATGCCCCTGGATACATTCCCAAGTCCCAATTCAAGAGTGAGAGCAGGTCCCGGCACCAGGCTGTCAATGCCGAGGATGACGGAGGAGATAAGGAATTCTTCACACAGAAATTGGATTTAGGGTATAGCTTTTCAGAGGACATCAGGTTGCTTTTCTGGGCATATTCCACTCAGCAGGATTTTACGCGTTTTGCCAAATTCGGATATAAGCCCCCGTATGACTCCCAGTATAATCCTCAGACTGAAAGGAACTATGATCGAACTGTCTATGGCACAGGAGCAAGCGCGAACTTTGACAAAGAGTTGGCTTCTTTTCCCGTAGCCGGTGTCCTGGGAGTGGAGTACTACTATGAAGACACGGATTGGAAGAGATGGAACACGAGCAACCGGCACAGGATAGTCGAGACACAAGACAGGAAGTTCAACATAAGGACTTTTTCTCTATTTGGTGAAGCGAACATGGAGGTATCCCGTTATTTTCGTCCCTACCTTGGATTGCGCTATGATGATTTTGGAGGCGATTATGATAATCGTGATCCAGGTCTTCCGGGTTTTGATCATGACATGCAGGACTATGATCATCTGAGTCCGAAGGTTGGATTCCGTTCCCGGATTTTGGAACCGCTTGATCTCCGTGCCAGTTATTGTGAAGGATTTGCGCTGCCGGATGGTGATGCAAAGTACGATTCCGAAGTCAATGTGGATCCTGTGGAAGTCAGGCAGTATGAGGTGGGACTGACATTTACGCCCATTGACAAGGTGTGGATTGATCTTGCAGCATACATATTGGATACGGATAATGAGATTCAGGAAGATCCGCCTGGCTCTGACGAGTATAAGAACGTTGGAGAGACACGAAGAAAAGGGATTGAGCTTGCGGTTAAATTCCAGCCTGTGGAGGGCCTGGAGATCTTCGGAGACCTTTCCCTGATCGATACGGAGATACGGAACAATCCGGACAAGTCCCTGGAGGGAAATGAACTGTCCGGGATTCCTGAGAGCATATTTGACGTGGGTGTAAAATATACTTCACCTCTCGGTCTCGGCACCAGGATCAAATGGCGTAATGTGGGTGAATATTATATCGATGATGCAAACACTGAGAAATATGACGGATATGATGTAGTCGATGCAAGCCTATTCTATGACATCTCAGATAAGAAAGGCACAAAATACAGACTGTCTTTTGAAATAGACAACCTCTTTGACGAACACTATTCTCAAGCCGCATGGTATGGATACGGGACATCCAATTACGCAGTGTCCTGGCCAAGGACCTTCTGGGCAAATGTAATGATCAATTGGTA
>CBETWD010000166.1:0-5034 GCA_965539945.1 uncultured bacterium | reverse complement strand
CCCGACAACAAAGTAGATGCGGTGCCCTGTGAACGCTTACATAAAATACTACGTCATCTCCGATAACCTGACCAGCTTTTCATAGTCGGCATTCACCCGCTGCTGGATGTAGGCAATATGTTCTTCATCCAGGTGGCGGAAGCGACGCTGGCCTTTCAGATATTCCTGAACAGGCTTGGGCTTTGATATCTTACGGCTCATGATGTAGCGTCCTTCGATAACTTCATACAGGGGAAAGACCCTTGTCTCCACGACCAGCTTGGCAAACTCAATAGAGCGCTCAGGTGCCGATCCCCAACCTGTTGGACACGGTGAGTATATGTGAATGTAAGCAGGTCCTTTGACAAGGGCCGCCTTTTTTACTTTATTCATAAGGTCCAGGAAATAGGCAGGCGAAGCCGTAGCTACATAGGGGATGTTATGGGCCACTGCTATTCCCGGCACGTTCTTTTTCCAGGTGACCTGGCCAATGCTCTTTTTGCCTGGAGGGCTGGTGGTTGTCATGGCCCCATATGGTGTACAACTGGAGCGCTGGACTCCCGTGTTCATGTATGCCTCGTTATCTAGGCATATATAAGTGAAGTCGTGGCCTCGCTCAAAGGCACCGGAGATCCAGCCAAGACCTATATCACTTGTTGCACCATCTCCTCCTACTGCCACTATATCTACGTGTTTCTTAGAGATCTTGCCCTTGCGTTTCAGGACCTTCATGGCAGACTCTATGCCCGATGCCACGGATGCCGGATTCTCAAAAGCAATGTGGATCCATGGCACTTTCCAGGCAGTCTGTGGATATGGAGTAGTAATGATCTCCATACAGCCTGTGGCCATACAGACAATAACATTTTTCCCCAAGGCCTTCATAGCCATTCTAAGGGCCAGGACTTCACCACAGCCTTGACACGCCCTGTGACCCGGTGCAAGCAGCTCTTCCTTGGGGAGATTCTTTGCCTTAAATCGTTTGAATTTTTCGAATTCAGGTATCATTTTTCACGCACTCCGATCACTTCGTACAGTTCCTTTGGACGTCTCTTGGCAAATGCTGTAGCCTTGTCGACCATTTCTTCAAACCGCTCAACAGTTACATCCCGTCCACCAAGCCCGGCAATGAAGTTGAAAATTTTAGGAGCCCCGGGCACCTTGTAGAAAAGAGACCTGAGCTCAGCACCCACCGGGCCGCAGATTGCGCCAGGGGCCAGGCAGCGATCCACTACTGCCAGGATTTTTGCCTTTCCGGCGGCCTTTCGAAATTCAGGCCCGGGGAATGGACGCCATAGACGGATCTTTACAAGCCCTGCCTTTTGCCCTTTATCACGCATGGTGTCTATTGCGGTCATGGCTGTCTCTGAAATGCTGCCCATTGTGACAAGCAAAACTTCGGCATCTTCAGAGCGGTAGGTCTCAATAGGATTGTACTGACGCCCGAAAAGATCGGCAAACTCCTTCCATCCCTGGAGTATCACCTTCTTGGACGCCTTAAGGGCTTCATTGTGCGCGACCTTTGCCTCTGAATATATCTCTGGAATACCTACAGGACCCATGGTGATGGGCTTTCTGGGATCCAGGCGGTAGCGGGGCTTAAAGGGTGGAAGATACTGATCAACCTCCTCCTGGCTCAAGAGCTCTACAGCCTCGACAACGTGACTCAGGGTGAAGCCGTCAAGGTTTACGATCATGGGTAAGGACACCCGTCTGTCTTCAGCCACCCTAAAGGCATGAAGCATAAGATCAAAGGCCTCCTGGCCGGTGTCCGCAAAGGTCTGTATCCAGCCGATATCCCTCTGGCTCATTATGTCCTGGTGGTCATTCCAGATACTGATGGGTGCAGACAATGCACGGTTCACTACGGCCATGACTATGGGAAACCGCATTGGACCGGGTATGAAAAGAATCTCGCTCATCAACAAAAGGCCCTGGGCGCTGGATGAGGTAAATGTCCTGGCCCCGGCTGCTGAAGAACCGCAGCAACAGCTCATGGCTCCATGTTCAGATTCTACCAGGACGAACTCAGCGTCGACTTCTCCATTTGCTACTACTTCCGAAAGGTGTTCCACAATATGGGTCTGAGGGGTAATGGGATAAGCAGGGATCACATCTACATTTGCCAGCTTTACCGCCTCAGCCAGTGCAATTGATACTTCAATTCCCACGCGTTTGGCCATGATCACCCCTCCTCCGGGACTATTGTTATGGCATCTTTGGGGCACTCGTGGGCGCAGATGCCACAACCTTTACAGTACTCCAAGTCTATCTCAAAAAAGCCGTCTTCAGTTTGGATGCAGGCCATGTCAGGACAATATATCCAGCAAATACCACACTTGATGCACTTTTCATTGTCAATGACCGGCCTTTGAGATCGCCAATCGCCCGTCCTGAATTTGACCGAGCTACCAGGCTCCATCACGTGACACCCAAAGGTTATTGTCTTCCAACCTATAATGGCATCAGTATTGGCCATTTTGTTACTCCTTCACTTTATCATAAGATGTTATGGGGTTGGTAATATCTTCGGCCACTTTATCATCCAGTGACTATTGTCTCATCAAAAGCCCTGCGCATAGCAGCCTTGTTTTTCTCAGAAAGCCGCCCAAACCGGCGGTCCAATGCGTCTTCCATGGCATCTGTCCCTACAATGCCGGTAGCCTTTAAAAGGGCACCGAGCATCGTGGTATTGGTTATGGGCAGTCCCAGGACTTCTCTGGCTATGGTATTGGCATCTACCATGGCAAGTTTGCTATCCAGGCCAAATTTTTCCCTGACCTCCGACTCCTTCATGTGGGTGTTCAGGATGACAATTCCGTCTTCATGCAATCCCTCAGAGACCTTTACCAAAGAGGGAAGCGCTGAGTCCAGTACTATCACTATGTCCGGGCAGTATACCTTTTCCCTGGTCCGTATTGGGGAGTCACTCACCCTTACAAAAGCTGTAACAGGGGCACCCCTCCTTTCCGGACCGAAGCTGGGAAAGGCTTGCGCGTATTTTCCTTCATCTATGCCTGCCGTTGCCACGACCTCAGCTGACGTAACAGCTCCCTGCCCGCCGCGGCCATGAAGTCTGACTTCTTTCATTGGCAATATCTCCCATATAAGTGTTTTAGATGTGACGAACTAAGACCCATAGAAATCACCTTAGCTGAAAAGGGGGAAATCAGGTTAAGGAGCCTCAAAGGACATTAAAGTAATTATGCAAAGGCTTTCCAGCTTTTTCTTGATAAGGTTTGTTAACACCATGGTTTTTCTCTTGTCAAGGGTCTGATTTGAAAGCCGGGGTTATTTTTGATCATCAAGGGAATTCAATTTCTTGTTAAGTTCGGAGAGAATAGTGCGAATATGTCTGGATTTCCCCCCCAATGTCTCTGCCTGTCGTCCGAGCTTTGTTGCTGTCTTCCAGTCACGTGTCTCTTCAAGGTACCCAAGGGCCAGAAGTGCCATGGACTCCGAATCTTCATGGTTGATTTTGATAGCCTGCTGCCATGATGTCTTGGCTTTCTGCCATTGATTAAGGACCCTGTAGGCCTTGCCGAGTATTCGAAAAATAGCCCCCGGTACCGGTTGGTCAGGTCTATCTACAAAAGGACTGAGAATATCCAGGGCCTTTTTTGCCCGGCTCGATTCAATGAGCACTTCGGCCATACGGCCTGCTAAGCGTATGTCGTCTGGTTTCAGTGCACAGGCCTTTTTTAAGGCCTTTTCAGCACTTCTGAGGTCTCCTTTCTGGAAAAAGACCCCGCCAAGGTTATAAAGGGCCATAAAATTTTCAGAAGACGTGCCTGCAGCTCTGGAAAAAGCATTAATGGCCGCCTTAGTCCTTCCCTGTTCTGCAAGACAAACTCCCAGGCTATTAAGCAAATTGGCGTTTAGAGGCTCAGTCTTAAGGCCAAGCCTGTAGTTTCTGCAAGCGCCCGGCAGATCTCCCCACGAAAGGATCCTGTCTCCCCTGACGTTCCAGGTCAAACTGTCATGGATGGCCAATGAACCGTTTCCTAATAGATCCGCATGCATAAAGGCCCACAGGGCTGCTACCGGGGTTCGGGATGGTCCCACTGCAGGTTGGCTGCCGGCAGCAATACCAATGGTTGAAGGCGTACCCCGGGCCGCAGTGCAAAGTTTCTGGATCTCGTTCCCCCATTGGGCCAAATCAAATTCCCTGGACTTTCTGCCAAGTTTTCTGATTAAAAAGGCATTGGCCTTTTTTTCTGAAATGAATACTCCATCCTGCCCTAAGACGTCTTTAAGATCATGGGGCACGGGTTTAATATAAGTAACGGCATATTTTGAGCTGCCCTTGACTACTTTTTTTACTTGATCAAGTCTTAATCCAAGCCCCTCAATACCCAGGCTGTCTTCAAGGGCTTTTAAATCATCTGTGCAAAAGATTGCAGTACCCAGTTCCTCAGCCAACCTTTCAAGACCATAGATGTCCTCCTCCACATGACGGATATCAAAAGGCTCGGAGATATGGTGGCCATAAGCTTTAGAAATCAGCATCTTCACTATCCGGGCCTTAGAAATCAATTGCTTAAGGCCAAAAGACAGTTTGTCCTCGTCTACTCCAGGCAGAAGTATCCAAAAATCCCCGGGATTTCCCCCCAGCCATTCAGGATCAGAATGTCTCCAGATCATCGAGCACAGGTCAATCACACTTTCATGATCACAGTAATTGGAATTTGCCGAGGGCTTTTGTATGAGGTGCAGCAAGGAGGTTGAAGCCCCTTCCTTTTTAAAAATAGCTTCCAGGGTAAGATATATATATGGAGGAATTTTTCCTGACCTTGAAAAAGAGGACTCCAATCGCAGGACCTTGAGTTTGTTTTCTACCCAGGACTGCAGAACAGGAAGCCATTTTTCAGCTTCTTCCGGTCCGATGGAATTGTCCACTTTAAATAACACAAGGGTGCCGAGGGTGATTTGGTGATTTGGTGATTTAGTAGTGATTTGGTGATTTGGTGATTTGGTGATTTGGTGATTGGAAGTGGCTGATAGATCTCTGATTGGGATCAGGACTTGCTGTCCTATCCGGTCCCAAAATCCCTT
>CBETWD010000165.1:0-5064 GCA_965539945.1 uncultured bacterium | reverse complement strand
TGTACTTCAAGTGCCCGACAACAAAGCAGATGCGGTGCCCTGTGAATGCTTACCAAATTCATAATAAAAAGAGGGTGAGCACCTTATATATAAGCATGGACAGGACCATGGTAATAGGTAGGGTCACGATCCATGAAAAACCGATGTTTTTGAGTATACGCAGATCGAGCGCCCCTATGCCCCGCATGAGCCCCACGCCCACCACCGATCCTACCAGCACGTGGGTGGTTGAAACCGGCAGACCAAGGCGGGAGCATAGCAGGATGGTAGTGGCTGCTCCAAATTGGGCACAAAATCCCCGGATCGGCGTAATCTCCGTAATATTTTTCCCAATGGTTTCAAGGACGCGGGTACCAAATATATAAAGCCCGCCGCCTACAGCGATGCCGCCTATAAAAAGCATCCAGAACGGCACTTCCACCTGTAAGGCCACGGACTTTGTTGTGACCACGGAAAAGATGGCTGCAAGCGGGCCGACTGCATTGGCCACATCATTGGCTCCATGGGCAAAGGCGATGTAGCAGGCTGTAATTATCTGAAGCTGGGCAAAGAGGCATTCTGCAGGAGAGAACCCCTGGGGATTGGGTCCCAGTTCACATTTAGCATGTACCTGCCAGCGCACCCACTTTCGGCCAAACATGGCCACCAGGGCCGCACAAGGAATGGTGAGTAATACTGTATAGAAAAAACCGAACTCTAGATGGAGGTTCTTAAGGCCCTTAAATATAAAGGAAAGGATGAGCACCAACACCACTAAGAAGATCATGGCCGGCGTATAGTGAACCGCTGCTTCGTAAGGATCCTCGGCAGCCATGACCTTTTTTTCAAGAAAATAGTAAATGCCTCCTGCAAACAGGGCCCCTGCAACCGGCGAAATGACCCAACTGATGGCAATACCGGAGATCTTGCCCCAACTAATAGCGCCCGCGCCCACACTTATTATTCCAAAGCCGACCACAGCGCCCACAATGGCATGGGTGGTGGAGACAGGCAGACCAAAGAATGTAGCCAGATGCACACAGAGACCGGCTGCAATGAGTGCGGCAAACATCCCAAGCATCAATTTGTCGGGCGCGTCCATCAGGAAGATCGGGTCAATAATTCCTTTGCTGATAGTGCCGGTTACATACCCGCCTGCAAGTGAAGCACCGAGCACATTGGCAATAATCGATATTATTACCGCTTGCTTCAGGGTCAACGCCCGGGAGCCGACCGCGGTTCCCATGGCGTTGGCAAGGTCATTGGCACCGATATTGGCAGCCACGTAAAGACCGATCAGTGTGGCAATCGATAAGACAATGACATCAATGTTCATATCTTAGCTTTCATGCGGAACTCTTGGCTGTTGATATAATACGGGGGCGTCAAGAGATAGCCAACTTTCACGACTTATTGCAATCCAAATTCTTTTCTTTTCTTTTGTTTGTATATGTCATTTGAAGATTGGAGTCAATGCTGAGCACATGGCTCCCAGGGCCGCCATGGATGAGAATTTCATAACCCGATGGAGTTTTTCAGAAGGCTCGACCTTTGCCCGGTTCACCCAGTCAAACCAGAACGATCCGCAAACTTCATGCGTACGTCCCGGGCCAGGTCTGTCTGACAGAAGATTGTGAGCTGGTCTTCAGGCAGAATTTCTGTGCCTCCATCCGGGATAAGCACAGTGCCGCCACGTTCAATGGAAACCACTGTAGCACTCTGTGGCAGCTTGATTTCAGCCAGTTTTTTACCTGCGCAGGCGCAGCCGGGGTTTACCTGGACTTCGATAAATTCAACGCCGGAGACTTTACGAAGTGCCATTCTTTCCCGAACGTGTTGGGCCCGTTGTTTTTTCATCAGCCCCACATCATAGGCCCGCAAGATATCGCTTCGGCTGATAAGCCCAAGCATTTTTTGCTCAGCATGACGCGAGACCACAGGAAGCCTCGCAAGATCCCTGGGTCCCATCTTGCGTATGGCAGACCAGATGGGTTCATCCGGAAAGACCGTGACAGGGTCAGACGTGGCCACGTCACTTACCTTGAGATCACGTATCATGACGCCCTCCCTGTCAAGCGCACGTTCCATGTCCTGCAGGGTGACTATGCCATAGAGGTCTTCGTCATTTTCCATGACAGGGAACCCATAAAGATGGGTCTCCTGGAAGATGGCAAAGAGCTCTGCCAGGGGCCGGTCCTTATGAACCGTGATGGGTGCCTGATTCATGACTTCTTCAACCAGGACCCCTTGCATGACATCAAGGTCTCTTCCGTGATCAAAACGGATTCCCCTCTTGGTCAGCTTTAAAGTATAAATCGAATCAGGATGCAACCATTGTGTAAGGCTTGACCCCACAATACTCGCAGTCATGAGGGGCAGGATCAGGTGATAGTCCCCGCTCATTTCAAAGACGATAAGTATGGATGTGAGCGGGGCCCTTGCCGCTGCAGCAAAGACCGCGGCCATCCCTACAAGTGCATAGGCCCCGACTTCTCCAGCGATATTCGGGAAAAGCGCACCGGCAACATATCCATAAGCCCCGCCAAGCATGGCTCCTGTGAACAGGGATGGTGCAAAGATACCGCCCGAATTGCCGGAACCCAGAGTAAATGAGGTTGCCAGGGGCTTAAGGAAAATCAATACCGCAAGAAGCAGGAAGGATGCCTTGCCCTGCAAGGCATCTTCCATAAATGGAAAGCCTGAACCGTAAACCTGAGGCAGGTTTTCTATCAAAGGCAGCCCCAACCGGAATTCTTCTGCAGAAACAGGTAAGGCTCCAGACAGATAAGGATAGGAAAAAGCCAGAATGCCCAGAAGTAATGCACCAACAGCCGGTTTGAAAGCCTGGGGGAATTTCCAGTTATCAAACATTTCCTCAAAGGCGTCAAGCATCCTGATAAACATGATACCAACCAAGGCGGCGAGAAGGCCCAGTACAGCATATAACAGGAGCTCCCACGGCGAGTGCATAACATAGCTGGGCACCTCAAAGGCCGGACGAGCCCCAAGAAAGATCTGGCTGATAATGCTGGAGGATACAGACGCAATTACTACATTACCAAGCATGGCCACCTGGTGTTCGCTCATCAACAATTCCGAGGAAAAGGCTACCCCGGCAATGGGTGCGTTGAATGTAGCTGCGATACCCGCAGCCGCCCCGCAGGCCACCAGGTTTTTGATACGTTCGTCTGAAAGGCGCAGCCACTGTCCCACAGTGGACCCCAAGGCAGAACCCACCTGGACAATAGGGCCTTCCCTGCCGGCTGAACCGCCTGAGCCGATGCAAAGGGCCGAGGCGAAGATCTTTGCTATGGAAACCCTCGGTCGTATACGGCCGCTTCGCAAGATAAGGGCCTTCATGACCTCGGGAACGCCGTGCCCCTTAGCCTCTGTGGCAAAGTAGGCAATGATGGGACCACCGATGAGTGCGCCTAATACAGGGATGATGATAAGCCACAGACGTCCTAGAAAAGGTTCAAGGACCATGGCCTCAGTGTAAGAAAAGTGCTCTATGAAGGCTATGAGTCGGATAAAGAAGACAGCAGCAAGTCCGGTCCCGGCCCCAACCACAACAGCCATGACCATCAGGACCAGCCCTCCCCTGGGGACCAATCGATCTAACAGATTTGCAATATGGCGTCTTGGCATGCAGGTTAGTTAGTGTCTGAACGAAAAGGCCGTTCAGACACAATTTTGAATTCTAAATTCTAAATTTTGAATTTAAAAAAGGAAGTAATCATAATTATGTTAATTGTCCATTCCGCCTCCCCATTCATGGAGACAATATCAGCCGCTCAAATGCAGGGCAATATACCCTCTCTTATCATTCATACAAGTATCATTTATGATTCCGCTGAAAAAACCTAATCTGCGGCGTTGCTTCAATTTTCCAGTCACTGCGACGTACAATAAGTACGTCTCATGCCTGGAAAATTTCGCGCCTTGCATCTCAGGCTTTTTGAGCGGAATCATGTTTCAGACTTTTTGCCGTGTAATCATCTATGAAAAAAGCAACTTGGAACGATGAACGATGAACCCTGAACCTTTGAACCCCACCCCTTTTTTTCAAACTTAAATGGGCATAAGACTGGAATGTTTTTAATCATACAAGTAGAATAGAATTCAAGTCTCCGAGTTATGCCGTGTCAGGGGCATTTGTTTTTAGTATTTGGAGTTCGGTTTAGGATTTTTTTGAGCAAAGGGGGAGTAAATGAACATCTTACTTATAGGTTGCGGTGCGTATATGGATCAGGGTTACGCATGTCCGGGGGAATACAAGTGTATCAACGCAGTGGCGGAAAAGAACGGGGAATTCGCCCAATACGACAATCCTGTGCTGGTCGGCTTTCTGCGCTGCCAGTGTCCTGGACGGGCCACGATATCCAATATAGGAGCGGTCAAAAAGAACGTCAAGATTGATGCTGTGCATCTCAGCAATTGTATGGTTAAGGCAATACCCATGTGTAAAAACCATGACTTTGATCAGTTTAAGGAGATAGTTGAGAAGAAGTTCGGTGTAAAGTGTGTCCTGGGCACACACGCCTATGACTAAATGAAGAAGGAATTGCCCCTGACACCGGCATTTTATGCCTCTTCGCTATCTTGTTTCGATGCTCTTCTGTTCTGTTGGGTTTTGCTGCGTCCTAGCAATTTCAACCATGGTTTCTAACCGAACAATCCTCTTGTCCATTTCAACAGAATACGAATCTAATCGCTCAACACTTCTGTTTAGACGCTTCACTTCATCGGTAAGCTTGAGCATATCTATAAATAAATCTTTCCAGCTTCCCATTAGACAGCTCCAGTAGATAATTTTTTTAAAGTTTTATCTAAATGTTTTCTGGTATTGCGAGTATCGATAATAGCCTCTTTGATCCGCGCTGAAACCAGTTCTAACAACTCGGACTCTTCTATGTCGATTGGAACGTCAGGGTTGTATGCGGCAATAGCATTGCGTACCATTTCCGCTGCCGAAGTGTTTTTTTCCTTGGCTAAAAGCTCTATCTTTTTAACCTGCGCCGGAGAAATCAAAAATTGTTTCCTGACTAATTTTTCAGCAACTTGCACGTGTATAACCTCCCATTA
>CBETWD010000164.1:0-5112 GCA_965539945.1 uncultured bacterium | reverse complement strand
CAGCCTGCAGCGTACAATAAATGTTGAATTTTAAATGTTGAATGTTGAATTAAGGTGTATGTCTTTTAAATCTTCTTCCACAATTCAGCATTCAGCATTCACAATTCAGCATTGTCTATAAGCAGTGTACCCATGGCTCAAAACCTAAAAAATACAGAATCACATCTACCAGAAATCTCACCTGAAGTCACGGAGAGCTGTCTCAGGGATCACGATATCAAGATCCTCCAACCAAGGCATGGTTACCGTTTTTCTGTGGACTCGTTACTGCTTGCTGACTTTGTAAGACTGAGAAAATTCGATCATATCCTGGACATTGGCACAGGATGCGGGGTCATATCCCTGGTCCTTGCCAAAAAGCACAGCAATGTAAAAATAGCAGCGCTTGAGATACAGAAAGGTCTTGCAGGGATCGCAGAAAAAAATATCCGATTAAACCATCTGGACGGACAAATCGCATTATATGAAGCAGACTTGAATAGAATACCCGAGATATTTTCTGCAGGCAGTTTTGACCACGTAGTGACTAACCCGCCTTACAGGTCTCCGGTATCCGGCAGACTATGCAAGAATTCCCAAGAGGCTTTTGCAAGGCACGAGATCCTGACTGACCTTGATCAGATACTCTCTGCAGCCCGTTATGCTCTCCACCCTGGAGGCCGATTAAGCCTTATCTATTCTGCTGACCGAGCCGCCAAACTTTTGGCCGGCATGCATGAGATGAGCCTTGAACCTAAAAGATTGAGAATGATTCACCCCGCCCCGAATTTACCGGCCAGACTTATCCTGGTTGAGGGATGTAAAGATGCAGGGGAAGAGCTCAGGGTTTTGCCTCCGATTTTTTTAAACAGCCCCATGAGATAATTCATAGAGGTTCAAGGTTCAAAAATTCAGGGTTGAGGGTTGATTTTCTTTTGTTCAGTATATTTCAGGTAAAGGTTTGCCATTGCCTGCCTCAGTTCCTGATCCCGGACAGGTCCCATCATGTCCTCTGCAGCATCCAATGCACGTTTAGGGAATTGGATCTTTTGTTTTTTCAGCATGTCTTTCTTCGGTATCTTATGGGGAATCCACCGGGATTTGACCTCTGCCACGTCACCCAAAACAAACCTGATATCCTTAATCTTGGTCCCGGATGGTAAGCGTGCATTCAGCCCATCAATAAAGAGCTGCCTTTGAAAGCAGAGCTGCTGCATCCAAACTGAATCAGAGACCACGACTACCAGGATGTCTCGCTCCTTAAAGCGTTCCGGCCACGCATGGATCGAAACCTGGGGACCTACAATTTCTTCCCAGATCTCCCAAATCATTCCCCTGGATAGCCTGACCCCCCATCCGTATCTAAGGGCAAGATCCTTTACTATTCCAGTAACCTTCGATGGCATTTTATCAGAATCTTCTGGTTCCGTTGAAAAAACCCAATCTGCGACGCACAATAAATGTTGAATTTTGAATGTTGAATGTTGAATTAAGGTAAGGGTATATGTCTTTTAAATCTTCTTCCACAATTCAGCATTCACAATTCACAATTCAACATTGCCTATAAATGTAATCATTGGCTATCTTACTTGCCAAAAAGGATGAAGCAAACAAATTTCAAAAATAATTCTGTTGCTCATAAGACGAAACAAGTAGTAAATTCGTTTCATTGAAAAACGGAACCGGGCCAAACCGGGGGAAAGCTATACAGCCATCCTGGAAAAAACTCCTGGAAACTGAGTTGGGAGGAAAGCATTATGGATTTTGTGCGTATCAGCGGGACTGAGATTGAGACCTCACGCATTGCCCTTGGGACATGGGCTATAGGAGGCTGGATGTGGGGAGGTACTGAGGAACAGCAGGCAGTAAACACCGTTCGCACTGCTTTGGATCTAGGAATCAATCTTATCGACACAGCACCGGTCTACGGATTCGGTAAATCAGAAAAACTCGTAGGTAGGGCACTGGCTGAATATGGAAATAGGGATCAGGTAATAATCGCCACAAAGGCGGGGTTGGAATGGGATGATAAGGGGAGAGTTGTCAGGAATTCTTCCAGGCAACGGATACTCAGGGAGATCGAGGACTCTCTTCACAGGCTCCGGACTGACTATATTGACATCTACCAAATCCACTGGCCGGACCCCGCAACGCCTTTTGAGGAAACTGCCGAAACCATGCAGGATCTCTACAGAAAAGGAAAAATCAAGGCCATAGGAGTAAGCAACCATACCCCGCAACAGATGGATGCCTTCAAAAAGTCTTCTGAGCTTCACACCAGTCAGCCACCTTACAACCTGTTCGAACGGAAGATCGAGGACGATATTCTTCCATACTGTATTGATAACAATATTACGACACTTGTCTATGGCCCGCTGTGCAGGGGTCTTCTTACAGGCAGGATGCGAAAGGAGACGGAATTTAAGGGAGATGATCTCCGAAAAATAGATCCAAAATTCAGGCAACCCCGATATGATCAGTACCTGAAGGCTGTTGCCCGGCTGGATGAATATGCCCGAAAAAACTTTGGGAAAAGTGTAATACACCTGGCTATAAGGTGGCTGCTGGACAGACCGGGAATAAACATTGCCCTTTGGGGAGCGAGGCGGCCGGATCAGTTTGATCCGGTTTTAGACACTATGGGATGGGAACTCGACGACTCATCCATGGAAGCCATTGATGGAATACTGAAAGAGACAGTAATTGATCACATCGGTCCTGAGTTCATGGCCCCTCCGGCCTCTGTGCCTTGACATTCGGAAATTTGAACGATTTTAATAATCCTGTCTGCGACCTGCTCCGGAGTTAATCCGTCTGTATCAATTTTGTGTTGAGCAGCACTTTTGTATTTTGGAATCCTTTGTTCCAAGACTTCTGTCACCTCTTCAGTAAAGGTCTTTCCAGCAGTCAAGGCAGGCCGTTCAGTGTCTCCTTGAATTCGCGAGACAATTGCATCCACTGAGGCCTTCAGCCAAAATATGCAGGAGTTTGTTTTTAGTACCTCAATATTTTCAGACCGTTCAATAACCCCGCCACCGGTATCAATTACAATATTATCAAGCCCTGCCAGTTCCCTGGCCTCTTCAGACTCCATATCTCGAAATTTCCGCCAACCATACTTCTCCACAATTTCCGGAATTGACATGCCTGCCCTTTTAACTATTTCCGCATCCATATTGATACACTGCATCCGGAGGCGCTCGGCGAGAAGCTCTCCCACCACACTTTTCCCGGTTCCACGATATCCGATCAGTACTATATTCATGCTCCCAAATGCTCCATTACCACCCGGCGCATAACCTCAACAGGTGCATCAACGCCTGTAAAACGCTCAAATTGCAAGACCGCCTGGTTGATAAACATATCTACTCCGGAAATTACTTTAAGGCCGCGGGATTTGGCCTCGGCAAGCAGTTTGGTTTCAAGGGGCGTATATACAACATCAAAGACAACCTGCTCAGGTCTAAAAAACTCAGCAGGAATCAGGGAGGCATCTTCGTTTGGGTGCATGCCGACAGGCGTACAATGGATGATTACATCAGCATTCTCCATCGCTCCGGCAAGAGATCTCTCGGTCAGCAACTCGGATTTTATGAAAACATCCGTGCCGGCCCTTAAATCAGTTGTCAACTGCTGAAGCATATTTTCATTAACATCCAAAATTGACAGTTCCCCCGGCTTGGCATTCCGGGCGAGGGTAAAGGAAATCGCCCGCGCCACGCCGCCTGAGCCCAACATGAGGATGTTTTTTCCGTCATTTTCTACTCCGGCATCAACAATGGCCTTTAACGCACCCGGCCCATCCGTGCCCAACCCGACCAACTTGCCTTGTTCATTAATAACCGTATTAATTGAACCGATTGAACGATCTACCTCTGCTATTTCATCCACATATTTCATTATTTCAATTTTATGCGGAATAGTGACACTCATGCCTCGGAAGTTATTTAACGCCCGCATACCTGCCAATGCATTTTTTACGTCTTCAACCCGGCAAGCCACATAAACGAAATCCAGATCCAGTTCCACAAAAGCGGCATTGTGAATTGCCGGTGAAAGACTGTGCGCAATCGGATTACCAATAACAGCGCAAATTTGGGTGCTGGGGCTGATTGATCTGATATCTTTCATTAAAACTTCCCTCTGCGGTGAATCATTTTTGTGTATCTCAAGATACCCCTGTGAACGCTTAAGGATATTTCATTTCTTTCCCTTCCCTTTACCCGGATGACCTTTACCCTTTGACTTCTTGAGTTTTGGGGGAACCTCACCTTTCACTGCGATGCGCCACGGACCATTAAGGTAGACGGCAACCTCCCACTTCCTATTTGAGGACAGACGGATATACAAACCGTCATGATAGTAGGTCCCAGGTAGTTCAACAACTACGTAAACACCGAGACCCGAATCGTATTTCAGCACAACACCGTGTCCGTGCTTGTGACGATAGCCATGGGCTGGTGCATGTGGTGGCGGACCATGCTTATGATGTTTCGTTTTCACTCCACCACCGGACGAGATGTGAACAGAAGTACCTACCTCCGCACACCCAACGGAGAGAAATGAGACAACGATACTACAAACAAAAATCTTTAGAAATTTCACTTCATCCTACCTTTCTCTCTTCCCATTATCTTTATCTTTGCCGAATAATGGGTACAATAATTTAAAAAACTATCATATCCGGAACCGGCTTTACATCAATAACAATATTTTATATTTTCAGAACAGAAGAGCATCCCTATTTCATCCAAGACATATATTCCAGTAACAAGAAACTACCCCCGCTGCCAAAGAACAACGCCAATGCCTGAACCAGTGGCTGCTGAAAAAAAGGCAGGAACGCTCCCTGGCGAATTGAGCGGATTGACTCGATCATCAACCCGATCTGTTCAGCCATGTGCTTTGCTTCATCCCCCTGGCCTTTGGCATGCACCTGCTTCACCCACAACCGCTTCACTGCCATACGTCTGGCTTTTTCGGCTGAACGACGAAGAATCACTGCGCAATAAACCGCGTAGGTCATACCCAGCAAGATAACAATCAGTAAGCCTAAAGGCATATCCCAGTTGTCAAAACATCTGCTGCGTGAAATCAGCATCACAATAAATACCAGGAACGGGTAATAGATAA
>CBETWD010000163.1:0-5127 GCA_965539945.1 uncultured bacterium | reverse complement strand
CTTGTATTCATTGGTAGGCCGTCAGGGGCTCGAACCCCGAACCTACTGATTAAGAGTCAGTTGCTCTCCCAGTTGAGCTAACGGCCCATACGTGGGCAATTCTTTAACACAATTTAGAATGATGTCAAGCGCGTTTTGGCAAAGCCTCAGAACCGTCTTGTTAGTGGCACTTCCCTTAGATATTGACTACATAGGTAATATCTTTTAGATTCATCTCCAAATCATTTATTCTAAGGGGGGTATTACCAATGGAATCTTTTTTCAAGAAAACCGGTCTTTATTTTTTTCTGATTGTCACCTTAAGTTGGCTGGCTCCTAGTATCTGCCCGGCCCATTTCGGGGTGTTGTTACCATCTGATGATATTGTCGAAGGTAACGAATCCCGCCAAATCACCCTTTCGTGTCAATTTATGCACCCTTTTGAGCAGGGATTCATGGAACTCGAAAAACCCATGAGTTTTGCAATGTTCGTAAAAGGCGAGAACAAGGACCTTTTGAACAGCTTGAAAAAACAACCTGTAGACGGATGCACGACATGGGTCGGAACCGCGGATCTGGAGCGACCCGGAGACCACATCTTTTACTTTGTCCCCCAGCCCTACTGGGAGCCTGCGGAAGACTGCTATATCCAACACTTTACCAAGGTAGTCGTAAATGCATTCGGACTGGAAGAAGGTTGGGATCAGCCGATTGGTCTAAAGACTGAGATCATTCCTCTGACTCGACCCTACGGCCTGTGGACAGGCAATATCTTTGTCGGACAGGTCCTCGTGGATGGAAAGCCGGCACCGGACAGTGAGATTGAGATAGAGTTTTATAACAAAGACAAAAAGGTTGAGGCCCCGGCAGGCCCGTATATCACCCAGGTAGTACACACAGATTCCCAGGGCATCTTTTCCTATGTTATGGCGAAAGAGGGGTGGTGGGGATTTGCTGCACTCAATGAAGCAAGCGAAAAAATGAAACACGAGGGCAGAGAGGTTGCTGTTGAGCTGGGCGCTGTTTTATGGGTATATGTAGCTGACATGAAGTAGTTTTCGTCCGGGGAACGGCCCTTTTTCCCAATCTCAGCGTCAACCTTCAGGATTGCTTGTGCGACGTACAGGAAGTACGCCTCCGCGCAATCTTTTGGTTCTCTTGACTTTGCAAAAAATTGCTCGTTCCCGAATCGAAAACTATATCGAATTGTACCAATTTACAGGTACAAATGAGGTAAAAGATGCACATTTCAGAGGGGGTCTTAACAGCCCCTGTGCTGCTGGCCGGGGGGGTTGGAACAATACTGGGCCTGACTATCGGGTTACGCCGTATGAATGTCATGGAAATACCCAAGGTGGCCCTGCTTACTGCGGCATTCTTTGTGGCATCCCTTATACATGTTCCCATAGGTCCATCCAACGCCCACCTGGTACTTAACGGAATTCTGGGAATTTTGTTGGGGTGGACCGCCTTTCCTGCAATCTTCATCGGCCTGTTTTTCCAGGCCGTGCTCTTTCAGTTTGGCGGCCTTACTACTCTTGGTGTCAATACACTAAATATGGCTGTTCCTGCCGTAATAATGGGTGCCCTTGCAAGGCCTGCCTTAAGAAGTAATTCAGGTCTATTTGCAATGGTGATGACGGCTATTGCCGGAGCAGGCGCTATTGTCATGAGCGCAGCTATGGTAGCAGGCTCTCTGGCATTATCCGGAGAGTCGTTTGTTGCCGTAAGCAAGCTCATTTTTGTGGCCCACATACCGATTGCCGTTGCTGAAGGTGTACTTTCTGTCTTGATAATCTCCTTTCTCTTAAAGACAAAACCTGAAGTAATAAAGGGCAATATGCATTCCAGAGCCGCCAAATTGGGGCTTGTTTCCATAATCATTATCCCGATTCTGATTGGGATTTGCAGCCAGGCCCATGCCCACAGGGTCAACCTGTTTGCCTGGTATGACGGCAAGATGATTCTGGCTGAGGGCTATTTTTCAGGCGGTAACAAGGCTATGGACTCTACTATCCTGGTTCTTGATTCCGGTGGCAAAGAGGTCTATCATGGAATGACTGATAAAAAGGGCGAATTCTCCTTTAAGCCGCCTGGGAACGGAGAGTACCGCCTTGTCCTGGAAGCAGGGATGGGGCACCGGGCTGAGGCACTTGTATCTGTGCAGGGCATGGCTTCAGGGACTACCGCCCCTGAAGCCGGACAGGCAGGCCCGCAGGCTGCCGAAAGTCCTGAACTCAAAGGAGACGGGCAGGCGGCTGAAGATGCACATAAAGAGACTGTAGCCCTTACCAGTGCGGAATTTGAACAGATTCTTGACCGCAAGCTCAATCCCGTCAAGGAACAACTGTTAAGATTGGCTGAACAAGGTGATAGGGTTGGTTTTAGAGACGTGGTTGCAGGGCTTGGATATATTGCCGGATTGATGGGGTTAGCAATGTATCTCACTCAGAGAAAGCACAAAAAGTGACCTGCGAACGTTTTGCCTCGGGAAAATCCATACTCCATTCTGCAGATCCCAGAGTAAAGATCCTGCTTGCCGGAGGCTATGCCGTTGTAACGGTAGGTCTTGGAAGTCTGGAAGGACAGATCTTTGCCCTTTCAGGTGGTTTGCTCCTGGTAATAGCCGCTCGCCTTTCTTTAAAGGAAGTGTTTCATCGTCTGTTTGTGGTCAATCTCTTTATCCTGATGTTATGGCTCGTACTCCCGTGGACAACACCCGGGACCGGCGTTACCCGCTTGGGCCCTGTTGTGATTACGGCAGAGGGCCTGGACCTGGCCCTGTCAATAAGTCTTAAGTGTAATGCGATAATACTGGCAAACCTGGCCCTGCTTTCAACATCGACCATATTTTCATTGGCCCATGCCTTGGCACACCTCCGGGTCCCAACTAAGATGGTGCAACTCATCTTTTTTTCCTGGAGGTACTTCCACGTTATTAATTCTGAATTCCATCGCATGAAACAGGCCATCAAGGTCCGGGGATTTGAACCCAGGTCCAACCTGCATACCTATCGAACTTATGCTTATCTCATCGGGACCTTGTTCATCAAAAGCCTTGAAAGGGGCGAGAGAGTGTACAAAGCAATGTTGTGTCGCGGTTTTGACGGTACCTTCTGGCTACTTTCGCATTTTCGCCTCCACCGCAGAGACATTTGCCTGGCCGGCTTCACCTCTGCATATCTTTTTCTTATTATTGGGGTTGAGTGGATAAATCCATGTCGCTGATAGATCTTCAAGGAATATCCTTTCAATACCCAAACGGAAATCAGGTGCTGGAAGGACTCGGTTTACGCCTGGAAGAGGGTGACAAAATCGGCCTCTTAGGAGAAAATGGTACGGGCAAAACGACTTTATTCCACATAATACTGGGCCTTCTCAGGCCTACTGAAGGGGAAATAACCATATTCGGGAAAAGGCGTGAAACAGAACAGGACTTTAAAAAAATCCGTCGCGCGATCGGTCTGCTCTTCCAGGATTCTGACGACCAGCTCTTTTGTCCCACTGTACTGGAAGATGTGGCCTTTGGGCCATTAAATATGGGAATGAACCATCATGAGGCAACAGAGAGGGCAGAGCAGACACTTGAGGAACTGGGGATATTGCGTTTCAGAGACCGTGTTCCATATCAACTCTCAGGAGGGGAAAAACGGCTTGTCTCAATGGCAACCATATTGTCCATGAGGCCTGAGATCCTTTTGCTGGACGAGCCCACAACCGGTCTTGACGAAAAAACCAAGGAACGTCTTATCTCAGTGTTACAGAACTATCCGGCAAAGGCATGGATAACAATTTCACATGTTCAGTCCACAATAGAAGCAATGTCCAATAAGTATTACAAGCTGAATGAAGGAAGGGTGGATTTGGTGTCACCTTAATATTGGAATGCTATAAGCCAGGCCAGGACAGGCACAAGGCATGTGATTATTCCTATAAAATGATCCATTTTAAGACAAGGAAGACCTGAAGTCTTTAACAGTTGTCCTGCGAGTAGCCCCAGGATCAGACCTGACATAAAGCCGAAGAGATGTGCTCCGAGATCCGTATGCTCACCGTGAGCGCCTAAGAATCCGAGGAGTGCAAAGCCCGCTCCTAATGGAACTGTACAGTCTTTGAGAGAAAAGCGTCGTGCGCTGAGTGTCTGAAGTGCTATTATCACACCCAATGCACCGAAAATGGCAGTGGAAGATCCGATTGAACTATGGGCCTCTCCATGGACCAAGGCATTAATCAAGTTGCCAAGTATCCCTGACAGGAGGGTGATCCCCCATCCGAGGCCAATGCCCATAAGGCTGCAAAGCCAGACCATCAGTAAACCCCCCATCATCATATTTCCAAGTAAATGTGGAGGGTCTGTATGCA
Source organism: uncultured bacterium (assembly GCA_965539945.1). Classification (GTDB taxonomy): domain Bacteria; phylum Desulfobacterota; class Dissulfuribacteria; order Dissulfuribacterales; family UBA3076; genus UBA3076. The sequence goes on along the minus strand of CBETWD010000163.1, from coordinate 786 downwards.
GTGTCAGAGCAGTAACCAGGCGCCACCACTGGCCGTCATGAAGGATGCTGTCCACATCGCCGCTGCCGATCGCAATCAATCGCCCTTTCCAGTTTTCTGAAAAGGAAATGCTAAATACAGCGGTTAGTATAAGCAGGGTCCAAAAGGTGGATTGTGCATTCGGATACCATGAAGTAGCTTCAAACTTCAAAGGCCATGTCCGATTCTCATTCTCATATTTTTCAAGTTCGGAAGCCGCAGGATTTTCATGGTCCGGAGGAACTGCTATACTGTATCCATATACTGAGTGAAGGATCTTGTGGGGCACACCTCGGGCAGTAAGCACCAGTGACCAGATTTCTGCCTGGGCCTTTGACACAGGTCTGTGCAGATATCTTTCCACTGAGCCCGAATAGTTACACAGGCCCTGAGGCTCAGGACTGCTTTTGCTATGTTTGTTCATAAATTGAGGGGATAAAAAGATAACAAACTCATTTTTACACTTTTTTCGAAAAAGCTTGTATTATCGAATTGAATGCCGATGTCGAAACTGGAAATTCGAAATTCGAAATTAGGTAACGCATCTACATACTTGTGTTTTTCCCAATTTCAAGTTTCAAATTTCACTGCCAAAACACAAGAGCAACAAAGTGTAAACTACTTTTGACTTGTCGTGAAGGATGCCCAATAATATTATCTGTGTATATCTGCGAAAACCTGTGTTCTATTTCACTTGTTCTCTTTTTTCTGCTATTCTAATTCCAATAAATATGCTAATTTTTTATATGTACCTGCAAATGCTAATTT
>CBETWD010000162.1:0-5172 GCA_965539945.1 uncultured bacterium | reverse complement strand
AGAAGACCAACATTTCCAATTGATGTTCGAGGGTAAAAGTCAACGGTTTATCTCCAAAAACATACTGCCGTCGATATGTTAGTACGGTGCTAGCGAAAGTAACTATATGCAAGAACCTAACCGGAAACTACTGATAGTACATGGTTCATCTGGGTAGGTTGGGTTGAGGAACGAAACCCAACATCAAAAATTATGCGAAATCGTAAAATAATTGAGAGAATAATATCGGTGCAACAACCATATTGAAGGCACTATTCTTAAGAAAATCTTTAAATATCAAGAGGTATACACATAATACTGACTTAAAAGAACAGAATTAAAAGCAAGCGTAATGTCTCTTGACGGAGCGTGTATTGATGCTGTAACTATCTCTATGAGAGCGAAGCTGATTGACAGAATTAGTTTCTCTTCAAAAGCTCAATTGCTTTAGCATTGGGAATAGTTGCTGATTGAAAAACATGCTACTTTTTGGAGGTAAGTAGAAATGGAAGGGGAGAAAAGAAAGGATCAAAGCGCGGATTTTATTACATGCCAAGCAAAAAGCAGTTTTTCTGATTTTTGGAAGCTCGAAGACTACTGGGCTATCTGGCTTGGTTTTTTGTTGCTTATCATTAGCATTGTAATCTATTTTCCGCGGGGTCCCGCCAATATGCAGGAAACTATTGCCAACGCCAATGCCGCACTGGAAGCGGAATCGCAAAGGGCGCCGTTCAAGACAATCGCCTGGTATCAGGCTGTGGATGCCAAAAAGGGACTTAAAGCGACCAGTTCCCAACTTGGAAAAAAAGTAAAGAATTTCATGAGCAAACCAAAAAAATGGGGCGCGAACCCTTTGAACGCCCTTTTTATGAACGAAGAGGCGGCAGAAGCAGTCAGGGCAAAGGCGATGGTCAAATACGAAGTCGCCCGGAAGAAAGAGGCCGCAGCCATGGAAAGTGCGAAGGCGGCGGAAGACGCAGCGTCTGCCGCAGGCTTTAATGATGAAACCCTCAATGCTGAAGCAAGCAATGCAATAGATGCATGGCACGCCGCCCACACAAAAGCCTCAAAGGCTCAGTCTAAGATCAATGCTCACTCTTACAACCTTATACCATCCCTTATTTGTCTTATGATTGTTCTTGCCGTCTTTTTTGGGATCGGATGGAAGGTTATGGGCAATTCGATGACAAAATTCATGGCGGGCTTTGTTTTTGTCTTTTTTATGGCTGTTCTGGCTTACATCGCAGAAGGCAATACAACGATGAAACATTACGGCATTGGATACGCTGCATGGGCAATTCTCTTTGGCCTCATCATAAGCAACACAGTGGGAACGCCTAAGTGGGTGATGCCTGCTGTTCAAACCGAATATTATATCAAGACAGGGCTCGTGCTATTAGGCGCTGAAATACTGTTTGGGAAAATACTCTTAATCGGAGTCCCGGGGATCTTCGTGGCATGGGTGGTTACCCCCACTGTGCTCATCTCCACCTATATATTCGGACAGAAGATCGTCAAAATGCCGTCTAAAACGCTCAATATGACTATCTCGGCAGACATGTCCGTGTGTGGCGTCTCGGCAGCCATAGCCACTGCCGCCGCATGTCGAGCCAAGAAGGAGGAGCTGACCCTTGCCGTCGGATTTTCTCTGGTTTTTACCTCCATCATGATGATTGCTATGCCCGCTGTCATTAAACTGGTGGGGATGCCCTATATTCTGGGAGGAGCGTGGATGGGCGGAACTATTGATTCCACCGGCGCTGTAGCTGCTGCCGGAGCCTTTTTGAGCGAACGGGCACTTTATGTGGCTGCCACCATAAAGATGATCCAAAACGTCCTGATTGGAGTAATTGCTTTTGGTGTGGCTCTTTACTGGTGCGCACGAGTAGAATGTGTCCCCGGGCAGAAAGTGAGCGCTATGGAAATTTGGAACCGCTTCCCCAAGTTCGTATTAGGATTTATCACCGCGTCTATTGTCTTCTCTGTAGTGTATGAGCACCTTGGCAGTGACGTATCCCATGCTTTAATAGACCATGGAGCTATTAGGGGGATGTCGAAAATTTTCAGGGGATGGTTCTTCTGTCTGGCTTTTGTCAGCATAGGATTAGCCACCAATTTCCGTGAACTGAAAAAATATTTCAAGGGAGGCAAACCTTTTATTCTCTATGTGTGCGGCCAGTCATTTAATCTGATGCTTACGCTTCTAATGGCATACATAATGTTCTATCTAATTTTTCCGGAAATCACCGCACAGATTTAACTATGGAAACTGCAATAAGTCAAAAGGGAGTTGGGACGGGTTTGGGGCTGAGACGCTTTTTACCTCTAGCCTGGCGATGGGCTCGCCTGTTCCTGTGCATATTCATTGTCTGGGCATTTATGTTCATTGCGGCCCCATGGGTTGAAAAAATGCCGGCGGTGGAGCCAATTATTCGTTTTATTGATGAAAATTACATTGATGCCAGCGCATTGTATTACACCGAGATAGAGGAATTTTTCGAGGCGGAAATTCATATGGAAAATACGATGAATTTTGCGCCTCGCGGGCCCTCAGAATCTTTGTGAGTCTATTATGCCCTAGCCTTTTGTAGCATTTTATGCAGCATTGAGGCATTTCTGATAGGATTATGCACCTTGACAGTAAGGAGTTACTTATCATTCGGACAAATGGTTCAGATGACGGGAATCAATACCTGGTATAGTTCGCACAGTCTTGTTTGAAATCCTCGATGATTTCATTAGTGAGTGTAGGCGGAACCTTAGGAATCATTTCCACGAATGTCTCTGTTGTCACGCGGTAATCTTCCCCTTTGTTGTATTCTCTCTCAAAGGCAAGTTGTCTGACCTTCAGGAAAAGGTACTCGATATCCGCAGGGGTGAAGAGCGCAATCATTGAGATGATCTTGTCCACATCCACATCGCCCCGGTTGGTATCGCGCAGATAATGCTCAAAAATAGTTCGACGGCCTTGATCATCCAATCCTCCAACCGGAATGATGCAATCAAAACGGCCAGGTCGTAATAAGGCTGCGTCCAGTTGTCGGATATAATTGGTCGCGCATACCAGGAGGTTTTTCCTCTCCTGTCTTTTCACTAGGGGTACCTGTTTTAGGAACTCATTTGTAATTGATTTGTCGATGCGGGAGGCGTGATCCCGGCTGCCTGCTATTTCCTCAAATTCGTCTATAAACAGAACCACTTCGTCGAGATTGCCGGCTTTTTCTATCAAGGTTTTCAGGTTCGCACCGAGGCGATCTTCTCCATCGGCCATCAAGGTGCTGGGACTGACCTCGATATACCACCACTGAAGTATACCTGCTATGGCCCGGACAAAGTGAGTCTTGCCTGTACCGGGCGGTCCGAAAAAGATGATGGTGCGGGGCGGAATAACTGCGTGTTTGCGTGCAAGTTCTATCGCTGTCAGAGGAAGTATGATTCTTCTATTCACGATCTGTTTTGGCGGCTGAGTCTCAGATATGGTGTCCCAGATTGATCGATCGATCATCTGGGCCCCCAGCGCCTTGAGAAGCTGAATCCTTTGTGCATCGTGAAGATCTTGATGCATGGGCTCGACATTATCGATAAAATCCAGGCAGGCCACTTTCATTCCCACATCCCGGCCCAGTTTTTCGGAAAGCACCCATTTATGTTGTATTATTTTGGGCCACAGCTCCGCAGCTATCTTAGTTTCAACCTTCTGCCCGGTGCACTCGAAAATAAAGCCTGTGCAATCTTGCGGGCTGGAGGCATCAGATATGTTTTTCATAGGTTTCTCCACCGAACTGTAAGCGTGCTGCAGATGCGAGGCTGAGGATACGCAGACGTACCTGTACTTCAAGTGCCCGACAACAAAGCAGATGTGGTGCCCTGTGAACGCTTACAAAAAATAAAGCGAAAATCCTCCCTCTGAGAATCTCCGCAGTGTTTACTCTTACTGATATGATTCGCTTTTTAACTATCTAAAAATAGGGTGAATCGGGTTAGGTGTCAAGGCAAAAAAGGAAAAGTTCAACTACCTGATAGCTTTAACCTTTAACCTTTGAGCTAATTTTCGCGCCTTGCATCGGGCTTTTTGAATTGAGTATGGGCATGATTCCTTTCTATACTTGGAAGGGCCTAGATCTATGTATTTTTCTTCCGCGTGCCGGAACGACTTGTTCGACTATTCGGAGGAGGCACTGCCTCGCGAGCCTCTTTGGCAAGGATCCCCTGGAGGAAATAATCACTTATTTGCTTTGCGGCTGTGGCGACACTGTATTTTTTCTTGTAAGAAAGTACCCAGAACCTGGACATTTCATCCAGTGCTCCGAAAAAGGCCCTTTTGAATATCCCGGGCATCACTTCTGCCAGAAAGATCTCCTGGGCCTGACCCTGGCGTACTATGCTTGAGATGATGTTGACATATTCGGCAAATCTTTTGTTGCGATACTCCTTCATAAACTTACTGCTTTGACGCAGCTCTACCTGTATGACTTCTGCCAGGTCTCTATTTTCTTGCACCAGGATCAAGTGGAGATAGGCAAAGCGCTCCAACTTTTCCCGCGGGTCATCAAATGAAGCGATTTCCTGCTTCACCCTGGCAATGATTTTGCCCATTTCCTCCTCAAATATAGTGATGAGGATATCGTACTTATTGTTGAAATAAAGATAAATAGTACCATCAGCCACATTGGCTTCTTTGGCTATTTCTGATATGCGAGAATCGAAAAAACCATTACGGGCAAACACCCGAATAGCGGCTTGTACAATTTTATCATGTTTGTCTGCGGTTTTCATAGGCAGGTACAATATGGATTTTAATGAATGTACGTTCATTCAGTTATTCCATTTATTCTCTTTTTGTCAAGAGGAAATGTTCATATATTTTTTAAAGTTTGTATTTCCGGCGGATTAAATATATACTCTCTGGAATCGTTTCTTGACAGTATTTACTGTCGTCAGTAATTTGTATTTGTTCAACAATTGCCCAATGCTTGATCTCTGCCTGGAGGGATGGCCGAGTGGTTGAAGGCGGCGGTCTTGAAAACCGCTGTGCCGAGAGGTACCGTGGGTTCGAATCCTACTCCCTCCGCCAAAAAAAAATATCAATACGGAGAGGTGACCGAGAGGCCGAAGGTGCTCGCCTGCTAAGTGAGTGTATGCTGAAAGGTGTACCGTGGGTTCGAATCCCACCCTCTCCGCCAAAGAATTAAT
>CBETWD010000161.1:0-5237 GCA_965539945.1 uncultured bacterium | reverse complement strand
ATACGCGCGAGGATAACTCCTGCAATCAGCAAGGCCCCTGAGATATAGAAAGCAGTATTCAGACTGCCTGTCATATCTTCAATCGTACCGCCCAGTCTCGCCATGAAAAAGCCTGCTCCCCAGCCGAGAAATACCAGGCCGTAGTTGAATCCAAGGTTCTTGGGCCCGTAGAAGTCGGCAGTAAAGGATGGCAACAAGGCAAGACCACCGCCATACTGCCAGTAAGCAATACCCACGACCAGGAACAGAAGCACAACATTCTGCATCGCAATTACAAATGGTAATGAGAATAGACAAAGGGCGGATATAGTACAGTTTATGGTGTAGGCATTAACCCGCCCGATCTTGTCTGAATAAGAACCGGTACCGACTCGTCCGGCTGCATTGATAAAACCTCCAAACGAGACAAGAATCCAAGCGTTGGCTGCGAGGAATGGAATGTTCTTGCCTGCCTGCACCATCATGCCCTTAGCGTTCGCAATGATCAGAAGCCCGGACTGTGTAGTGAGCATGAACATGAATACCAGGGCAAAGAACTGCCAGGTCTTCACCATCTCAGAGGCATTCCAATTATGCTTGGTTGCCGCAGCTACATGCTTGGAGATTGCCCCGGCCGGGGCTGGAGGCACATATCCTTCAGGAGGCGTTCGCAGGAGTTGACCCGCAATGATAACCACCACGGCGAACAGTATTCCCAGACCCACAAAGCTTCCCGTAATGCCATAGTGGTCAATCAGATACTGTGCCAGAGGGCCGATATATAGGGCCGCCCCGCCATAACCACCTACCACAAGACCTGCGACCAGACCTCGTTTATGAGGACCAAACCACTTCAGGGCCGCAGGCGTGGGGGAGGCATAACCAATACCCATGCCGATGCCGCCAAGTATGCCGAAACCAAAAACCAGCCCGGCATAGCTCTTCATCAATCCGGCAACGATACAACCTGCGGCAAGGAAAAGGCCGCCCACAGTTGCACCCACCTTGGGGCCGAATTTATCCTGTATGCGGCCTCCCGGGATCATTAACAAGGCAAAGATGATAATGCATAGAGAAAAGGGTGTTGCAGCCTGGGCATTGGTCAGATAGGTCCAACCTGCATTCATACCCCCTTCAATGACTTGACCAGCCTTGTCCACATCGACCAGGGACGATTTCCATATGCTCCAGGCATATAATATGCCCAGACAAAGGTTGATAGCAGTGCCTGCAAAGGTCGTTATCCAGGCCTGCGCCGGTTCTTTTGTAACTTGACCTGTCATATATTTATCTCCTTCTTAAAGACGCTCTAATGCAATGAACTATTCCTTCATCAGCGCCTTTTTGCTCTCTTTCAGCTCTTCTATCATGTCCTGTGATATCTTTTTGATATCATCGACAATGTCGGGATTTGCCAAGGTCATTGTATCGCCTACGTCCTTGTTATTGGATATGGCTGCCAGTATCCTGCGCATGATCTTCCCGGAGCGTGTTTTCGGCATATCCGGTACGATCCAGACCTTTCGCGGCCTTGCGATTTTACCAATGGAGTCGCAAAGACTCTGTGAAATCTTGGCAGCCAATTCCGGGGTGGGATCGTATCCCGGCTTCAGAGAGACATACAGGTCAGGGACCATTCCCCTTATTTCATCTGCTACTGGGACAACCGCCGCCTCTGCCACTTCAATGACGTCAAGAGAGGCGGACTCGAGTTCCTTGGTCCCAAGCCGGTGCCCGGAGACATTGATTACATCGTCAATCCTTCCAAGGATGCGGTAATATCCGTCATCGGCCAGCATTGCGGCATCGCCGGCAAGGTACGGCCAATCACGCCAGTCCTTGCTTTTTTCGTTCTTGCAGTACCTTGCAAAATATGTAGAGACAAATCGATCACGGTCTCCCCATATAGTTTGGAACTGACCGGGCCATGGATTCTGTATGCATATATTGCCTGCCTTTCTTGCTCCGGCAGGAACTACGTTTCCATCATCATCATAGATTATCGGATGAATACCCGGCACACCCGGACCTGTGCTACCCGGCTTCATTGCCTTCATTCCAGGCACGGTACTGCAGAGAAAACCACCGTTCTCAGTCTGCCACCAGGTATCAACTATTACGGCCTCTCCCTTTCCAACTACATTATAATACCATTTCCACACCTCCGGCTCGATGGGCTCTCCGACAGTGGTCATGTGCTTGAAGTGATAATTGTACTTGGCAGGTTCGTCAGGACCGACCTTTCTCAGTGCCCGTATGGCAGTCGGCGCAGTGTGGAAAATATTTACATCTAATTCTTCTGCTATTCTCCATGCCCGTCCGGGATCAGGATAGGTGGGTACGCCTTCGTAAATAACCGAAGACGCGCACAGGGCCAATGGGCCGTAAACAATGTATGAATGACCTGTGATCCATCCGATATCCGCCATGCACCAGTAAACGTCCTCCGGGTGGATATCCTGGATATACTTTGATGTACCTGTCACATAGGCAAGATAGCCGCCTGTGCTGTGCTGGCATCCCTTGGGCTTTCCTGTGGTGCCGCTCGTATACATCAGGAACAGGGGGGCTTCAGCAGGCATAGGTACAGGATCGATTCTTTTACCGCGATAGTCCTTGAGCAGGTCATTCACAAAGTAATCACGACCATCAACCATGGGTGTCGGACTCGAGTTTTTCCCCGGATAACGCTGCCATATCAGGACTTTATCAACAGTCTGGCCATCCTTTTCCGCCTTTTTAACAGCTATGTCGGCGTTTGCTTTATGATCAAGGAGCTTGCCGCCCCGGTAATAACCGTCAATGGTTATGAGCACATTGCTTTTGGAATCTACAATCCTGTCTGCGCATGAGTTGCCGCTGAAACCTCCGAAGACCTCGGAGTGAATAATGCCGAGCCTGGCGCAGGCAAGCATGGTTATCGGGAGTTCCGCCACCATGGGCAGATGAAGAGTTACCCTGTCTCCGGCCTTCAGACCCGCAAAGTCTTGAAGGAGTGCGGCAAACTCGTTGACCCTTACATAGAGCTCCTGATAGGTGAGATGCTGAATTTGTTCATTCTCCAGTTCAGGGACCCAGTGGATTGCCGTCTTGTTTTTGTTCTTTTCAAGATGTCTGTCCACGCAGTTGTAGCAGGCGTTTATTTTCCCGCCTACAAACCACTTCCAGCAAGGCGCATCACTTGTATCAAGTGTTGTATCCCAGTACTTGTACCAGTCCAGTAAATCAGCATATTCCTTGAAGCATTCAGGAAAATTCTCAAGGCTGAACCGGTCATATATACTTTCGTCTGTCAGATTTGCCTGAGCAATAAATTTTGTGGAAGGATAAAAATAATCTTCCTCTTTCCAGTGAACAGCAATCTGTGCCTCAGATGTTTCTATAACTTCTTTTTTGGCCATAGATCAAACTCCTTAAATGCTTTTATAGTAAAATATAACTAGTAAGAATTAGGGGTAGTAGATTATTACAACCTTCCGGCCTTATTATTTCAGACAGACTGGTTACCACCCTGGCTATTTTCCAAAACTTTTTGATTATATCTAAATTCAGATTATTGTCAAGAAATTAGTTTAAGGTAAGAGCTGAACTATGAATCCAAATCTTTAATTTTATATGTAACCAAAAGACAAAAGGATAAGATACCAATATGCTTCTGCGATAAGATTTATATAAGACATGTTTGTGCCTATTCTGTAAGTAGCTTTGGTACATTTCAGCAGCTATTTGTCTGGATTGTACAATATGTATGGAATATTATTTAGTAAGAGATTGATTAGACAAAATAAGCGTTGAAGCAATGTGTGTGTTAATCGCCTTGCAAGAGGCTCTGTTGAATTAAAAAAGGAAATAACCTTAATATGTTAATTGTCCCTGAGCTAAATTGAGAAAATGAAATTTGGGGTTTTCGTTCAGGCATCAATTAATGAAAAGGCGCCGGATTGCCGATTAAATACCATATGTTCTGTAGGCAAAACATCAGATGTCTTTCAAAATTATTTTGTCTTGCCTATCTTTCTGAATCTTATAATTTATCTCGATAATCAATGAAAAGGCTGAAAAATGGCTGAAAAAATACTCATAGTAGATGATAATGATTTCAATCTAAGACTTCTTCGCGGTATTCTTGAAAAAGAGGGATATGAAATAATCGAAGCCGTTGATGGTGAAGAAGCTGTAGATCTCGCACTTCGCGAACTGCCGGATCTTATACTGTTGGATATTATGATGCCGAACAAAGATGGTTATGAGGCCTGTTCCGAAATTAAAAGCGACAATCGCTCTACCAATATCGCCATCATTTTCCTCTCGGCCAAGGCGGAAACAAAAGACAAGATAAAGGGCCTGGAGTTGGGTGGGGCTGATTATGTCACCAAGCCCTTCGACAGGGGAGAGGTCCTGGCAAGGGTCAGGGCCCAATTAAAAATTCAGAATCTGACCAAGAGTATAATCCGGGCCAATCAGGATTTGCTCAAAAAACAGGAGGGCCTTGATAATGATTTGAAGGCCGCGGCTGAAATCCAAAAAAGTCTGCTTCCCGACACTTTGCCTGGGATCAAAAGCTTAGACGTGTCGTGGAAATTTATGCCCTGTCAAAGAATCGGAGGAGATCTTTTTAACCTCCTTCGACTGGATGAGGATCATTGGGCTATTTACATGCTTGATGTCAGCGGCCACGGTGTACCTTCAGCCATGGTATCGGTCTCTGTCTCCCAGGTGCTGACGCCGCAAACCGGCTACGTAGTAAAAAAGTCCATAATCCCTCCACCTCACTATACTATCGTATCTCCCGCTGAAGTTCTTAACGAACTGGACAGAGAGTATCCCATAGATCGATTCGAGAAGTTCTTTACCATCAGCTATCATGTGCTCAATATAAAAAATGGGCTTCTTAAATACAGCAATGCGGCCCACCCTCCTCCTGTACTCCTTCATCAGGACGGCACACTGGAGCTTTTAAAAGAAGGCGGGACGATTATCGGGATGGGCGGCATCCTCCCCTTTGAAGAGGGTGAGAGACAACTGTGTTTCGGAGACAAGTTGTTTATCTATACGGATGGAATAGTAGAATATCAAGACAGAAAAGGATTATTCTATGGTGAGGATCGCTTTTATATGGAGTTGCAAAAATTAAAGGATGAACCTGTTTCCGTAATAATGGATGGCATCATAGAGTCTGTAATGAATTTTGGAGAAAATAATGAACCACGGGACGATATAACCCTGCTGGGTTTGGAGTTTAAAGGAAACGAAAAAAA
>CBETWD010000160.1:0-5251 GCA_965539945.1 uncultured bacterium | reverse complement strand
CCTGAAAAAACTGCGGGATGCCTTTACCGACCTGTTGCCCATCATCCTTGTTATTGCATTTTTTCAGCTTGTTGTGCTAAGGCAGCCGTTGCCGCAGTTGGGCGAGGTGGTCCTGGGCGCCCTTCTGGTTGTGACAGGGTTAAGCCTGTTTATTCAGGGGCTTGAGATGGGCCTGTTTCCCATCGGCGAAGCAATGGCGCATGCCCTGGCTCGCAAGGGAAGCGTCTTCTGGCTGTTGTCTTTTGCCTTTGCCCTCGGTTTTTCAACCACTGTAGCGGAACCCGCTCTTATTGCCGTGGCCGGAGAAGCAGCTGAAATAGCCGGTCAGGCCAACCTGATTGATCCCGGCGAAGAATCACTTCGGGGATATGCCCTGGGCCTGCGGCTTACCGTGGCCTTCTCCGTGGGCTTGGCCATCCTGGTCGGGGTGTTGCGCATTATCCTGGGCTGGCCTGTCCATTACCTGATTATCAGCGGCTACGTTATTGTGATGCTGATGACCATGATCGCACCGGAAGAAATTATCGGCCTGGCCTATGACGCCGGCGGGGTCACCACATCCACTGTAACCGTGCCTCTGGTCGCGGCCCTGGGAGTCGGGTTGGCCTCAAGCATTAAGGGCCGCAGTCCGTTGTTGGACGGCTTCGGGCTTATCGCCTTTGCCTCCCTGCTGCCCATTATATTTGTCATTGGCTATGGGCTGATAGTTTTCGGTTGACAAACAGGAGCGCTGCAAATGGCTTTTTTTATTGATTTTGCTAAAATACTGCTTTCCACCTGCAGGGATGTGCTGCCGATCATTGTCCTGATAATCTGCTTCCAATTGCTGGTATTGCGTCAGCCTATTCCGCACCTGCGCCGTCTCATTGTTGGCGGAGTATATGTGGTTATAGGGCTGGCCCTGTTTCTTGCCGGGCTTGAAAAGGCCTTGTTTCCCCTTGGTAAAATAATGGCCACCCAGTTGTCGGACCCAACTTTCATTTACGGCTCGGAGGCGGCTGTTGCCCAAGCGGACTGGAAAGCCTACGGCTGGATTTATCTTTTTGCCGCCATGGTCGGCTTTGCCACCACCATTGCCGAACCAGCGCTCATCGCGGTCGCCTATAAGGCCAATGAGGTGTCCGCCGGCAGCATCAGCCAGTGGGGATTGCGCATAACAGTGGCACTTGGCGTTGCCGTCGGCATCAGCCTGGGCGCCTACCGAATTGTCAGCGGCACACCACTCTACATGTACATTTTAGCAGGATACCTGGTTGTTGTCGCGCAGACCATATTCGCGCCTAAGAATATCATCCCCCTGGCTTATGACTCCGGCGGGGTCACTACATCAACAGTGACCGTGCCCCTGGTGGCTGCGCTCGGCCTGGGATTGTCCTCCACGGTCCCCGGCCGCAATCCGGCCCTGGATGGCTTCGGCCTTATCGCTTTTGCAAGTCTGTTCCCGATTATTACCGTACTGGGTTATGCTCAATGTATGCACTGGTCCGTAAACCGCAGCAAAAAATCTCCTAAGGAGGGTAACAATGCGATTTAAGATCATTTTAGCATCAGTAAAAACTGAAAAAACCGATCAGGTTGTTGACGCGGCAAAGCAAGCCGGCACCACCGGTGCGACAATTATTCCGGCGCGGGGCACCGGCATCAATGAGGCGAAAACATTTTTCGGTCTCACTCTGGAAGCCCAGACCGACATCATCATGTTTCTGGTTGAAGAACATGTTGTCCAGGATATTTTAGATGCCATAAACGCCGCAGGGGAGTTTCATAAGCCAGGGACCGGCATTGCCTTTGTTTTGCCGGTTGAGCAAGTGATCGGCCTGGAGAGCCAGATGGAGCGATTCAGGAAAGAGGTGCGTGATCAATATTTTTAAAGGGTATAGGGCAACCAATACCGGTATCGTAACTATTCAGGTGGATAGACTGAAGGTAGAAGGCTAATAGGGACAAATCATGCGTGATCACATAAAATTAGGTGGATAGACTGAAGACTGAAGACTTTTAGGGACGAAACTTAGGGCGTTCGATCGTTGCGAACTGGTTGAAATCCTTCAGCCTTCAGCCTACAACCTTCAACCTGAACAGTTACCCATTATCTTAAAAAGGGAGGAAGATTATGGTCTCGGCAAGAACTCCGATTGTACGGACAAGAGACATTATGCATAAGGGGGTGGTGTACATCGACGGCATGGCCACCGCCAAAGAAGCAACTGCAACAATGCGGGACGCGCACATCTCCGCTCTGGTGGTGAAAAAACGGCATCCTGATGATGCATGGAGTATCATAGCCGTCCAGGATTTGGTCCGGGAGGTATTAATCCCCGGACGGTTGCCCAAAGAAGTAAATGTCTATGAAATCATGACAAAACCGGTCATTACTGTGCCGGCTGACATGGATATCCGATATGTGGCCCGCCTTCTTTACCATGCCGGCATACGGAGAGCTCCGGTTGAAGATCAAGGGGAACTTGTCGGCATGGTTTCCATGTCATCCCTGATTCTGGATAACGATTTGTTTTAGGATCCGTATCGGATTTGGTCGATTTGATTGAGAAAAACCGCAGTCATAGCAGTGCTATCTTGAGAATTTTGTGATTGAGTATCGGCCAAAGTCGGCTTAAAGACGGGCGCAAGATGTTGGACTTAGCGCCCTTCGGGCGGACTTCTCTGACAGGATCAACAGGATCAACAGGATTTCTTAATATTTTTTATCCTGACAATCCTGTTGATCCTGTCCAAAAATGGAAATTCCTATACTATCAAGTTATTTGCGGACAGTTCCTAATCGTTTAGCTCTTGCTGGGCAATGATGCCTTCTCAAGCCGGACCCGGTTGCCTAAAAAACATTGAACTACTTCCTGGGTCGTTGGAGTGAGGTCAGAGACAAAAAAACGATCTTCCCGGCCATGTGATTTTTCAGACAGTTGATTTTTGGCCTTAAGATACGAATAAACTGCACGTGCTATTTCAGCTGAAGGGTCTACTATTTTCACCTTCTTTCCGATTTTTTCCTGGATTATTTGTTTAAGAAGTGGATAATGGGTACATCCAAGGATCAGGGTATCTATCTGTTGGTTTTTTAAAGGCCTGAGATACTTTTTAACTATCATGCGACTTTCCCTGGCCTTGAGCCATCCTTCTTCCACCAAGGGCACCAGAAGAGGACATGCCTGGCTGTATACCTTTGTATCGGACAGACGTGCGTGGATCGCTTTTTCGTATACACCGCTTGTCACTGTAGCCCTTGTACCTATTAAGCCGATGATTTTTCGTCTGGTAAGGGCCAATGCCTGTTCTATAGAGGGGGTTACGACTTCAAATATTGGTTCAGAAAATTCCTGCTTTAAGGTTGAGGTGGCAGTACTGGCTGCGCTGTGGCAGGCGATTACTAATATGCCGGCTCCGTGCTCCAGCAGGAATCTGGTATCTTCTCTGGCATATTGAATAATTGTTTCCGGGCTTTTGGTCCCATAGGGGGTCCGCGCAGTGTCTCCAAAATAGATAAGGGGCTGGGTCGGCAATAACTGTTTGAGCTCGCGGACTACTGTGAGTCCGCCAATACCTGAGTCGAAAACGCCTATGGTTACACTCATTCTGAAAAAGTTTCCTCTGATTATGATTTTCGTTTCAGATTATACAATTTAGGTTCATAAGCCGAAGTATAAAGCAAGACCCTTTACATTGACATGGCTTTCAGAATATAGATACAGTTATTTTATAAAAATCGCGAAAAGTAGAGTCTCAAAAGACTAAATTATTGGAGAACCCGCAATGCCTGAAAACAGCCAACCCACTATTGCAGAAGATAGTCCATATTTAATTGATGAAGTCGGCCCGGATGCAGAAACTGAAACTGCCATAGAAGCTCTGGGAGATTCAAGTGTTCAATCTCCTCTACTTAAGAAAAACTACCCCTGTTTTGTATCTGACCAGGATCGTGTACTTGTCAGGGTTTCGCATGAATCACTGAAAAAGATATACAAAGAGGGCTCGGAACCTCTTTCATTCGAGCTCGCCGGGCCACGTCAAAAAATTTATTTTGACCCCACTAAAGTACGCTCCGCCATTGTAACCTGTGGCGGACTTTGCCCCGGAATTAATGATGTGATCAGGGCCATTGTACTTGCTCTCCACTATGGTTATGGAGCCCAATCCGTCCTTGGCATACGTTATGGGCTAAGGGGTTTTATCCCCGAGTACGGTCTTCCGGTAATGGATTTAAGTCTCAAGGCAGTAAATCGTATACATGAGTATGGAGGGACAATCCTTGCCTCTTCCAGAGGGCACCAACCCATAGATGGCATAGTGGATGCACTCGTACGTATGAATGTATCCATACTGTTCATTATTGGAGGCGACGGGACATTCAAGGCAGGAGTCAAAATTGCCGATGAAATTAAAAAACGTGATCTTAAAATAGCCGTTGTTGCCATACCAAAGACCATAGATAATGACATTTATCTTGTCTCTAAAACCTTTGGTTTTGACACCGCGGTTGAAATGGCCAGTCAGTCCATAAGGTGCGCCCATACCGAGGCTATTGGGGCACCCAATTGTGTGGGGCTGGTCAAGGTCATGGGGAGATATTCAGGCTCCATTGCAGCTGCTGCCACAAATGCCTTAAGGGAGGTCAACTTTTGTCTGATACCTGAAAGTGATTTTGACCTGGAAGAAAAAAATGGTCTATTAAAGGCCCTTGAGCACAGACTCAGGGATCGTGGTCATGCAGTGGTGGTTGTGTCTGAAGGTGCGGGGCAGCGGTATGTAACCGGGGACCAAGTGATAAAAGATCCATCAGGCAACATCAAGCTCGGAGACATAGGCATCTTTCTCCGGGACACCTTTAGAGAATACTTCAATGAGATTGGCATGACAGCCTTTGTCCGCTATATAGATCCCAGTTACATTATTCGTAGCGTGCCTGCAAACGTGGATGATCGTCTCTACTGTGCAAATCTCGGGCAAAATGCCGTTCATGCCGCAATGGCGGGCAAAACCGCTATGATGGTGAGTCTATGGAATGACCGCTATGTACATGTTCCCCTGATCTCTGCCATCAAGCAAAGCAAACGTGTTAATCTGAACAGCAATTTTTGGTTAAGCGTACTGGAATCTACCGGGCAATCTTCCCTGAAAAATGAGTAAGCATTTACAGGGCACCGCATCTGCTTTGTTGTCGGGCACTTGAAGTACAGGGAGTACGTCTGCGTACCCTCCGCCTCGCATCTGCAGCACCCTGTAAACGCTTACAGTT
>CBETWD010000159.1:0-5256 GCA_965539945.1 uncultured bacterium | reverse complement strand
CGCCTCGCATCTGCAGCACCCTGTAAACGCTTACAGCTCGGTAGGTTGTGGATAAAACGGGCGTTGTAACCCCGTGAACGCTTACAGATGGGTTTTACAAGCGGCTCAGAGGAATTTATCAAAGATTCGTTTTGTCGCCTGTACTACGTCAGTTTTGGCTGAGAGCTTCATCAGGGATTCCTGCTGGATCTCACTCCGGAAAATATCGTCGCTTGCAGGAACACAGCCTCCAAACAGGAGATCGGTTTTCTGTACAACTTCTTGTATCTGGTCCTCCAGTGTCGCCGGCAGGTCATTCGGCACCCTGTTTACTACGAGCACTTTATTTCTCACTTCTACTTTTAAAGCCTTTGTAAGATCGGCTATGCGCGCCGCTGTGACTATTCCCCGGATTGAAGGGTCAGACACAACAAATAAGGTGTGTATTTTCCGGAGATTTAAGCGGCTTAAGTGCTCCATTCCCGCCTCATTGTCGACTATGAGGTAACGGTAACTCCTGGCCAGCCCCTCTATTATCTGTGCCAGGATTGTGTTGGCCATGCAGTAGCAGCCAGGGCCTTCGGGCTGACCCATGACCAGCAAATCAAAACCTTTGGTCTCTATAATGGCTTGATTTATGTACATCTCCATATAGTCTTTTTTGGTCATGCCGGGAGGTGTCTCTGTCTTCATCCTCTCCCTAAGATCTCCCAGACTGGTCTCCACTGCAAGGCCAAGGAGCTCATTAAGATTTTCATTGGCATCGGCATCCACGGCCAACACAGGAGTCAGGCCTTTCTCCACAAGGTATCTGATCAGGAGGGCACTGATGGTAGTCTTGCCGGTGCCACCTTTACCGGCCATGGCAAGTATCCTGGCTGTTCCGGGACTATGGGTGTTAGAGATCAAATTCAACGGCCAAGTATGGGGCTATTGCCCCTAATAGTTTTGGATTCAGAGGGCTGTTAATGGTATCAAGTTCCTCGACGGAAAGGAGAAAACCAAGACTCTGGCGGAACTGAACGACCCTGCATGCAGTAACCTCACCAATGCCCGGAAGCAGGGTCAGTTCCTCAAAAGACGCGCTGTTTATATCCATAGGACGAAAAAATAGCAACTCCCTTGCGCTACAAGCATCCTGGGAGTTGTTTGCAATAACTTCTTTTTTAAGGGGAACTTGAGCCTGTCCTTTTTTATGTGAGGCCAACTGATGTTCTGCTAATAAAAGACAGCCCACCATGAGGACCAGGACAAGGATTTGTTCCACAAATGTATTATCGGACATATTCACAAAACCGAATGTCTGTTGATAGGATTTTTTTATCACAGTAAGCTATCAATCATTATGAAGCAATATGCAAAGATTGAAAAAGCAGAGCTCCACGCATTAAAAATCCCGTTTAAGATGGTTTTTACCCATGCAATGGCATCGCGAGCCTTTTCTGATTCCCTTATTCTCAAAATTGAAGGGCAGGGGAAAAGGGGATTCGGTGAGGCTATTGTACGAGACTATGTGTCAGGCGAGATCGGGAAAGGTGTGGATCTACTGGAAAATGCAAAAAAAATTATAGTAAGAATCCTTGAACCCCTTATTGAAAGAGATATATCATGGGAAGAAGGAAAAGAACATTTGGATTCCCTGACCGTCGAATTACACGAATTACCTCTATTATGTGCAGTGGAAACAGCGCTTCTTGATATGTTTTGCCATAGCTCAGGGGAAGACATCTATGGCCTGTTACAAAAAGAGCCTTTAAAACAATCAATTCGGTATGGCGGAATCCTTCCAATGCTTCCTCTGTCAGCAGCAGAACATATTCTGGACATGTGCAAAAAAGAGAATATGCGCAGTATGCGGATCAAGGTCGGCACTGATTTAGATTACAATGAGGAAATATTGAAGCTTTCACGAGAAAAACTTGGGCGGGATTTTGATTTAAGGGTCGATGCCAATGCCTCCTGGTCGTTAGAAATAGCCCTTGAAAGCCTTAAAATATGCCGGAAGTATGGGATATTTATGGTTGAAGAGCCTTTTGGCAGAGATAGAGAGGAAATACTTTTTCTTCTCAAGGACCCGGAGAGTTGCGATTTTCAATTTGTAGCAGATGAATCAGCCCTTACTGTCAGTGATATAGAGACTATGGCAAAAAATAGAAGTTACCACATGATCAACCTTCGTCTTTCAAAGAACGGAGGACTTCTCAAAATTCTAAAAATGGCAGAACTCGCTGAAAAAGGGGGACTTAAGTATCAAGTTGGATGTCATGTGGGGGAAACCGGAATTCTTTCTGCATCGGGCCGGGTGGCGGCATCCGTTCTTCCAAAGGCAGTATATGTTGATGGCTCCTATGATAGCTATCTTCTTTCAGAAAACATAACATTGGAAAATTTTTCTTTTGGTTTTGGCGGCGTGGCGGAAATAATAAGGGGACAGGGATTGGGTTTTACAGTAGATGAAACCAGGCTTGGGATGTTGAGTATTGGGAAAACGCAATGTCGTCCAAGAATGGGAAACTAAGGTATATGATTCCGCTCAAAAAGCCCGGGATACATCTCTTTATAGATAATTTTGAATGCTGAATGTTGAATTAAGGTATATGTCTCTTAAATCTTCTTCCACAATTCAACATTCAGCATTCAAAATTCAGCATTTATTGTATAAACTATGGTAAGCGCAACACACTTAGGAGGCAAGTAAAAATAAGTTGTACAGATTGCGCCGTAATTTTGTTTGTTTTCAAGGCGCGTTAAGGCGCGCATAACGAGTTATGTAAGCCTTGACGCAACACAGAAAAGAAGCAAAAGGACAAGAAGATGTATAAGTTATTTTTACTTGACGACTTAGTTTGATTTCACATTTTGGAGGTATGTTAATGTTTGAGATTTTGGAACGTCAGGATATGGCCGATGGCACAGTGGTCCTTAATGAAATAAGTGCGCCCCTGATTGCCAAAAAGGCTAAGCCGGGACAGTTTGTCATCTTGAAAGCAAATGAAACCGGGGAGCGCATTCCGCTCACCATGGCCGATACAGACCCGAATAAGGGTACCATCACAATAATATATCAGATTGTTGGGAAGAGCACCGCCCTGTTTAAGTCCCTTCAGGTAGGTGAGCGGTTTCAGGATGTGATCGGTCCATTGGGTGAGCCTACACATATTGAAAAACTGGGCACTGTTGTATGTGTTGGTGGGGGAACCGGTGTTGCTGTTTTGCATCCCATTACCCGTGGGATGAAAGAAATCAATAACAATGTCATTGCCATTATCGGTGCCAGGAACAAAGATCTCCTCATCCTTGAGGACAAAATGAAGGCTGCATCCAATGAGCTGCATGTCTGCACAGACGATGGATCATACGGCCATCACGGGTTTGTGACTGATGTGCTCAAAGATGTCCTGGAAGAGGAAGACGTTAAACTCGTTGTGGCAATTGGTCCTGTGCCGATGATGAAATTTGTGTGCAGCGTTACGGAGAAGTACAAGGTCAAAACTCTTGTGAGTCTGAATCCCATCATGGTGGACGGGACAGGTATGTGTGGTTGCTGCCGGGTGAGTGTGGGCGGTAAGACACGGTTTGCCTGTATAGATGGTCCTGAATTTGACGGGCATGAAGTTGATTTTGACGAACTGATGCAGCGCCTCCAGGCCTATAAGGAGCAAGAGTCTGTTGCATATGAGAAATTTCTGCATGAATAAGGTGGTAAGCGTTCACAGGGCACCGCATCTGCTTTGTTGTCGGGCACTTGAAGTACAGGGAGTACGTCTGCATACCCTCCGCCTCGCATCTGCAGCACCCTGTAAACGCTTACAGTTCGGTGGGTTGCGGTGTAATCCCGTGAACGATCACATAAGGTGTTATGGAGAGTAATATGACGGAAAAATCGCCTAAAAAGAAAAAGATACCCAGGCAGCCCATGCCTGAACAGGATCCCCAAATCAGAAAACGGAATTTTGAGGAAGTTCCCTTGGGATATACAAAGGAACTTGCTGTAAAAGAGGCAGAAAGATGCCTGCAGTGCAAAAAGCCTTCTTGTATGGAAGGGTGTCCGGTGTCTGTTGACATACCAGGTTTTATCAAAAGTATAAAAGAGGGTGATTTCGCCAAAGCCGTCCGGAAGATATGGGAAAGAAATGCGCTCCCGGCCGTGTGCGGCAGGGTTTGTCCCCAGGAGATCCAGTGTGAAGGTAAATGCATCCTTGGCAAAAAAGGAGATCCTGTAGCGATTGGCAATTTGGAGAAGTTTGTTGCGGATATGGAGCGGGAGCACGGCAATGGAGAACTCCCGCCAAAGAATGCCCCCACTGGGAAAAGAATAGCTGTAGTGGGGTCGGGGCCTTCCGGCCTGACTGTTGCCGGAGACCTTATTCTAAAGGGTCATGAAGTGACAATTTTCGAGGCCTTTCATAAGCCGGGCGGTGTTCTTGTATATGGTATTCCGGAATTCAGGCTTCCCAAAGAGATAGTTTATTCAGAGGTAAATACTCTTGAGAAGTTGGGGGTAAAACTTGAATGCAATACAGTGGTGGGAAAGACCGTTTCCCTGGATGAACTTTTTGAACAGGGCTATGATGCCATCTACGTCGGGGTGGGTGCCGGATTACCCCGGTTTCTGAATATCCCTGGAGAAAACCTGATCGGCATATATTCAGCTAACGAGTATCTGACCCGGGCCAATCTTATGAAGGCATACCTGTTCCCTGAATACGATACTCCCCTTGTCAGAGGTAAAGATGTTGTTGTGTTTGGAGCAGGAAATGTGGCCATGGATTCCGCACGGACTGCCATGCGTCTAGGTGCCGACAGGGTACGCATCGTTTATCGCAGGTCCCGGGATGAAATGCCTGCTCGATCCGCAGAAATTCATCACGCAGAAGAGGAAGGCATTGAATTCTTTCTTCTCACAGCGCCTACCAGGTTCCTGGGTGATGAAAACGCCCGTCTGACAGATGTGGAGTGTCTCCGGATGAAATTGGGTGAGCCTGACGAATCCGGGCGGCGGCGTCCCATACCCATAGAAGGCTCCGAGTTCAAGCTGGAGTGCGACCTGGCGGTTATTGCCGTTGGTGCAGGGGCAAATCCCCTTTTGACCAAATCCACTGAGGATCTGAAAATCAACAAGTGGGGTTATATTGTTGCAGATTTGGAGACAGGCAAGACCCGGAAAAAGGGAGTATGGGCCGGTGGGGACATAGTCTCAGGCCAGGCAACGGTCATTTTGGCCATGGGGGCAGGCAGAAAGGCCTCTGATTCCATACATCAGTATCTTACCTGGGG
>CBETWD010000158.1:0-5347 GCA_965539945.1 uncultured bacterium | reverse complement strand
TTGAGAGTTTATGCATCTTTGATACAGAATGGCCTTTTAGGGGGAGTTTAAGCCATGGCTGATTTAGTGCTGACCGCCTCAGTCCTGGAAGAAACCAAAACACAGATAGAAAACACCCTTATTAAGGCAGGCGTTAATACTGTGCTCTTGATTGATGAAGCCGGCAATATAGTAGTTGCTTGCGGGCACAAAATCGACAACCTGGACACAACATCTCTTGCTGCGCTGGCAGCAGCTAACTTTGGCGCCACTTCACAGATTGCAAAACTGATAGGAGAAGACGACTTTGCACTCCTGTTTCACAAAGGGAAAAAAGACAGCATACACGTTGCACGAATAGGCACTGATTTGATTCTGGTAACAATTTTCGGAGACAATGTCTCTCTGGGCTTGATCAGGTTAAGAATAACACAATTGGCAAAAACTATAGAAAAGGCATTTGGCCAAAAATAATTAAATATGGCGCTAATAAATCTCAGCAAAAGGGAAATACACTGCAAGATAGTCTACTACGGTCCCGGACGATGCGGGAAGACTACGAATTTGCTCTACATATATAATGCCATGAATAATAAAGCCCGTGGCAAAATGCTGACCATTGAGACAAAAGGAGAGAGGACGCTTTTTTTTGACCTCCTTCCTCTAAATCTGGGGAAAATAAATGGTTTTGATATAAGAATCCAGCTTTACACCGTACCTGGTCAGACAATTTATGAAGCAACCAGGAAACTGGTTCTTAAGGGTGTGGATGGTCTGGTCTTTGTTGCCGACTATCTTAAAGTACGTCATGAAAAGAACATAGAAAGCTTCCAAGATCTGCACCGCAATCTCCTTGGACACAATATAACTCTGGAAGAAATCCCTATTATTCTTCAATTTAACAAATGTGATCTGGTGCCGACACCCATACCCACACTGACTAAAGAAGAGCTTGAAACAGATCTGAACAGAGAACTTAATACGAAAATTTTTGAAGCAGCAGCCACTAAAGGCACAGGGGTCTTTGAAACCCTGAAAGAAATAAGCAAAAGGACCGTCCACTATGTGGCGACAAAACACCTTTTAACTAAATCGAGCCGTTAGCCTTTAGCTGTTAGCTATTAGCTTAATGATTATCGGTCTGGTCGCCCTGACAAGTCGGTCTGCCGCCTTGGCAAGCAAGATGTTTTGCTATTACAAAATTAGGAACCATTTTTCAAAGCTAAATGCTAATGGCTAACAGCTAATCGCTCAACTAAGGAGAACAGCCATGGATCAGACAAAAAAAATCCCTGATCCCGAAGACTTCACTAAAAACGTAGAAAGTACTATTGACGAACTATTTAGTGCATCACGACAGATAGAAATAGACCCTTTAACTAGTGAAGTGAAGGATTTGTCGCAAGACAAAACAGATCAGAGGCCGTCTTTGCAGGTTGTGGGCCCGGGAGAAAAGCATCCTGAAGAAATCAAGCTCTCAGATACCATAGAGCTGGAAGCTCCTGCTGAACAAATAGATATTACCACTGACGAAAAGATATTGGAATTAGATTCAGGGCTGGATCTGGAGCTTGAAGAGAAAGAGAAAGAGACTGAGGCTGTTAATCTGGAACAACAATTCAGCCAGCTCAATCAACTGTTGTTGACCCTGGAGTGGGAGGTCACTCAGACACACGTAGTATCAGCCAAAAACCTGGTAGAGACAATCCGGAAAAATCCAAAGATAGAGGCAGACAAAAATCTCCACGAACTGCCCAATCTTATGATAAGCATCCTTGAAGGGATGGCGGACCATCCTGAAAAAATGCCCACTTCCGGGCCCGAGGCCCTGCAGAAAGGCCTTGACACCTTAAAAAACCTTATTTGGAACAAGGAGCAGGACCCAAAGGCTAAAGAGGAGCTCTTGAGATCCGCCAAAAAAGAGCTTGAATCAGCCATAGACATGGAGGTGCCTGAAGTTGCCCACGAAGTATCCGAGGAAGCGATTTCAGAACGCCTTATTGAGGATGTCAATGATCTTGAACCAGTACTTGAAGATACCAGGGAGGCTGCCCTGAATGAAGAAGCTCCCGGTCAACAGGGACAGATCACAGATTCCGTTTTAAAGGCGGACATACAAGAAAAGGCAACGCCTCCTGAACCGGAGGTCCCTGAGCACCCGGTGCTCGTAGATGCAGTCAAATCCCATATCAAAGTCCTTGATGACTGTATAGATTATATTTTACCAGTTGAAAAACTCCTTGCCCGAACTCCTGGGATGGAAAAGCTGCATCATTTTCAGCAAAATATTAAAGGCAGGCTTGAAGAACAAAAGGAAATATTAGAAAAGGCCTTGGCCGGCGATTACGAGCCATCTCTTGATGTGCGTGATTATGCTGCTCAACGAACCGAAGATATTACCATAGAAATTGATAAAAAAGAAGAAACACCATCAGTGAGCATTTCCTGCCCGTGGCACGAACTTGTAGTTGGCCAATGGGACCAAAAGCAAGTGGCATTTGCCCCTGAAGATGTGGCATTTGCAGGAACCGCCCCATGGTGGGCTAAGAAAGGACTTGAAAAGCTAAAAATCTTTAGTTTAAAAAAGCTCAAGACCTGGCCATGGACAAAGCTTCAGCCATTGATACAGGGAGAATTATCGAATCGGGGAGAATCACAGCTTGAAAAACTCGAATTTCCAGTATTAAAAAAATCGATTTCATCTTTCAGCCACTCTCAGCCCTCAGACAATCCGACTGTATTAGTCCTATGCCGTGGGGACAAAGGAATGGTCCTCATGCTGGACACCCCGTTAAAGACCATTTCCGTAGCTTCTGAGTGTTCCTGGGAACCGTCCGCAGGGAGTAATGGACCATGGGTCGGCAACCTGAAGATAGAGAACCAACAAATATTCGTGGCAACGCTGGATAGCCTCTTAGATACACTGATAAATGAATAATCCAACTTCAGCTTCTGACGATTTAATTAAAACCAGGTTGGCAGAAGCCGATCTTTACTGTAGTCAAGGTCTTAATGAAGAAGCTCATCTTATTTGTTTAGAACTTCTGAAACTGACAGGTGATCAATCTCATCCCCTCCATACTGAAATAGAATCCCGTCTGAAAGGACTTCAGGTTGATGGCACGGAAACAGTCCCGTCGGGAAAAACGGATTCCACCACCAATCCTGAAGATCTTAAAGAATATAACGATAAAAAATTCAGTAGTTGTATAGGTCTGATGGATGCAGGCTTTTATTCAGAGGCCATAGAGGAGCTTAAAACCTTACCTGAAGCAGAATACAGGCCAGGCGTAATTCGAGCAAAAATCGGAGAATCATATCTGCGGCTGGATACGCCCTTTGAGGCCCTTGAGTATTTACAGGAGGCCCTTGATGACCCGCAACTGTCCAAGAATGAACGGCTGGACGTACTATATCAACTGGTACTTACCCATGAACGAACCGGCGCAATGCCCAAGGCCATTGAGGCGCTGGAACAAATCATCCGTCTTGATCCCGCCTTTAGAAACGCTAAACAAAGGCTTGAGGGCCTCTCCCAGACCGCCCAGAAGTATGGCCGGTTCTATTATCTGATTCGTAATCAGTTCCTCTCTGAAGAACAACTTAACGGGACCAAAGAGCTGGCCAAACAGGGGAAAAAATCCATAGAAAGTATCCTGCTAAACCAGCTTGGCATAGACAAAACAGAACTCGGCCGCTCCCTCAGCGAATACTATCAATGTCCCTTTGTGGAATTTGACGAACTGGAAGTGGGAACCACACCAGCTTGCGTACGCGGTATCAAAGAACACTTTTTCAGGACCAATTCCTGTGCTCCGATTCGCGAAAAATCAGGAACCCTTATAGTTGCACTGGATAACCCCCACGACTTAGCAAAGATAGATAATATAAGAAGGGTCCTTAAGGCCAAAGAGTTTCAATTTGCAGTTTCCCTAAAGGAAGATATCAACAGATTCATAGACTATTTCTATGGAAAATATTCCGTAGAAGGATCTGATGATGACGTGTTTGAGCAACTGGAGCTGGTTGATGAGGATGTGGAATTCGAGGAAGAGGATGATGGCTTAGCATCAGATGCTGATAGCGTAGTAGTACAGATAGCCAACAAAACCATAGAGGATGCCTATCAACGCAGGGCCTCCGACATTCACATTGAATCCCTGACAGGCAAACGGGGAGCCCTGGTCCGCTTCAGGATCGATGGCGATTGTATGCGTTATCAGACCATTCCGTATAACTACAAGCGAGCAATGGTATCCAGAATCAAGATCATGTCCAACCTTGACATTGCCGAGAGACGCCTGCCTCAAGACGGAAAAATAAAGTTCAAGACTCGCTCCGGCAAGACCCTGGAATTACGTGTAGCCACACTTCCCACAACTGAAAGCAACGAAGATATCGTACTCAGGTTGCTGGCCTCTTCCGAGGCCATGCCGATTGATCGCATAGGGCTACTTGATCACAACCTGGAGCAGGTAAAACAGCTTTTGCAGTTGCCTTATGGGCTTATATTGGTGGTTGGTCCTACCGGGTCAGGGAAAACAACTACCCTGCATGCTGCACTAGGCTATATAAACCAGCCGGACAGAAAAATCTGGACAGCGGAAGATCCTGTAGAAATCATGCAGGATGGATTGCGTCAGGTGCAGGTGAGACCCGGTATAGGCCTGACTTTTGCCCGGGTTCTCAGGGCATTTTTAAGGGCAGACCCTGATGTAATAATGATCGGCGAAACTCGAGACGAAGAAACTGCCACAACAGCAATAGAGGCCTCCCTGACAGGTCACCTGGTCTTTTCAACCCTCCATACCAATTCCGCCCCTGAGACAGTTACAAGGCTTTTAGGAATGGGAATGGACCCATTCAACTTTGCTGACGCCCTCTTGGGGGTCTTGGCACAGAGGCTTGTAAAAAGACTGTGCCCCAAGTGTCGTGAGGCCTATCAGCCTGATGACAACGAGAAAAAACATATTTTACAGGAGTACGGGGTTCATCCAACTCAACCCTTAGAGTTATCAGACCTAAATGAAATAACGCTTTATCGGCCAAAGGGATGCCAACATTGTAACAAGACCGGCTTCAGAGGCAGGCTTGCAATTTACGAACTACTCATGTCGGATGACGGTCTCAAAAAGTTTATACAGGAGAAAAGCCCCGTAGCAGAGATACGGGAGCATGCCATGAAGCAGGGAATGTTGACTCTTAAACAGGACGGCATACAAAAGGTCTTAAGGGGAGATACAGATCTGAAACAGATTAGGGCAGCCTGCATAAGGTAAGGTAACCGTTCAGGGGTTCAGGGGTTCAGGGGTTCAGGGGTTCAGGGGCATAAGCGTTAAGTTGTTTTGAAAGATGAACGTCGAACATC
>CBETWD010000157.1:0-5382 GCA_965539945.1 uncultured bacterium | reverse complement strand
CGCCAAATTGATACCAAGACAGCGGCTTAGCCCCTGCCCCCCATTGCTCCTTAAACCTGTACGTCCCCTCATCTGGAGTAGATCGTCCAAGATCAAACTCGGCAAAAGCGTTGTCAGACGCCCACTCCAAAAAAGTCCAGTACAGTAACATGTTGGGAGCAAGCCTATTATATTCCCACAAAGACGATGCCCAAGGAATACATGCTTTTTGCCCGAGTGTCAAAATGATTCCAGCTGCTACAGGCTCGCCTGTCCTTAAGTAAACAATCCCCACTTTGGCATGCGAATTATATGCAGACAAGAGAACCTTAAACCATGCTGCCGCATGAACCGGAGACCCAAGATCGCGCATATTTACTGTGAACACACTGTAAAAATCATCGAACAGTTCAATGCCTCCCATACGGACAGACATTTCCTCTTTTTGCGGGCGGCGAATCTGGCTACGAAGCTTGGATTTGAAGCCTTTCCATAGCGTCTCCGACGAGCCAGACAAGGGCAAAAGCATTCGAACTTTGCTGGATGAATTATGACCATGAAGCCCGCTGCCTTCACATAACTCGGCTTCATCGTTCGCACAGCGCAGCTCAATTCTGGAAGCACTTACATCTTGAGCCAAATCATGGCACTTGTTCAAAAAAGCTTTCTTGACTGAACTAGCTCCCAAAGGGCCAGCATAATCACAGTATGGCAAGGAAATGAGTGACTTCTTACCCCAGGGCATCTTGAAGCATATGAGCGGCAAAACGCCCACGCAAGAACCATCAGTGGCGTCCTCTGCTATAAGATATAATCCCTTGTGCCCATAGCCTTGTTCAACCGCTGTTTTCCATGCATAGAGGTGATAGGGACCGGCATCAGGATTGCTCAAGACATAATTGTCCCAGGCAGGTTGGTCATTGTCAGTTGCTAGGCGAACTGGGTTCATCGGGTTACTTGAGTTACTTGAGTTACTTGGGTTTGTTGGGTTTGTTGGGTTTGTTGAGTGCCATGGTTACTTGGGTTTGTTGGGTTTGGAGAGCTGGGAGTTCAGATGTTTTATGAAGCCTGAGTCCATCTTCGATACCGTTTCGGCTTGTTTGTAAATTTTCTAAAAGGCTTCTTTTGAAATATATTTCTGATCAAGTGCTACATAAAGGTGGCTTTGGACTTCGGCCGATGAACTTTTTGATATAAAGAGATACTGAATGAATTCCTTGTTACTCCTGCGAGAAAATCCTTCGGCTATGTTTGACATCACCGAAACCGCTGCTCCTTGTATTTGATTAACGAGACGATAATCTTTTTGAAATTTCCCATTCTGGTTTATGGCTCCGTATACCAATTTGACAAGTTTGCAAGACTCTTTCCACGCATCAACATCTTCAAAACGTCTTATCGTCATAGAAGTTTTAACTCAATGAACTCAACGAACTCTAGATAATAATGAAGTACGGGGGCCAGCCGCACCAGCTCGAATTGTTATGATGGTGAAGCGTTGAGCGCTCTTTCAAGCAGGGAATGAATCGTATCAGCGTATGGATTGACCACGGAGAGACCTCGCCAAGTGAATCCGTGTTGTAAATCCTCACTGAGCAGTATGCGGCAGTTGTGCTCTGCGGCAATCGCCATAATAAGTGCATCCCAAATTTGCAATCTGTGATCAACGGCCAAATCCATTGCCGATTGAAACGCAGACCAGCTTGAGTCGGCAACATAATAAGTATCTGCCCAGCTTAGAATGGCCTCGCGCGATTTCCCTGGATCGCGAGAGGCCTTGCCATTGAGCACGCGGTAAAGCTCTCCTGTCGTTTGTGCAGGCAAGAGAATATCGTTAACAGGTAAAAGCTCCAAAAGTCGTAATGTAATATCTCGACGCGTTTGATCACCAATGCCTTCTGCATATGCAAGAACATTGGTATCCAGTGCGATTCTCACCCACAATCCTCGTAAAGCTCGTCCCGACTCCAAAGACGTATGCCTGTTACATTTTGATTGCGCAAACGTGCCAGCAGGGCGGCTTTAGAACCTTGACGCTCCGCACTGTTTTTAAGGACAGGACCGATGGTGGCCACTGGCCGCCCTCGTGAGGTCACCACAAAGGCCTCGCCCCAGGTGACCTCGCGAATTATCCGTGAAAAATGACGATTGGCAT
This sequence comes from uncultured bacterium, assembly GCA_965539945.1. Taxonomy (GTDB): domain Bacteria; phylum Desulfobacterota; class Dissulfuribacteria; order Dissulfuribacterales; family UBA3076; genus UBA3076. Next base: position 3,248 of record CBETWD010000157.1, on the reverse strand, counting down.
TTGTAGCAGCAACAGTTTTCATGACCCGGCCCCTTGGTAGTGTTATAACCTACTTTATGTCTAGGGCTTTCTGTTGTCAATGGTTTCGTCACTACCTATCCGCTGGCAGATTCGCCAGCAGATAACTGTCAGGCTTATTCACCGCAGAGGGACAAGACCGTTTAAAACTCACGAAACAACTGCTCAGATCTTCGGTGAACCCTGAACTTCTCCGCTAGGATCCTTTTCTAAAAGGGCTCGGTGGGATTGGATAGTCGGGTTATCTGGAGCCAGAGAGTGAGCAAGTTCCCATGCCTGTCTGGCACTCTCATTCATGCCCTGTTTCCAGTAAATCCAGCCTCTTGTATCCTGAAAGGCGGAATCTGAACTCTTTTTATCACAGGCCTTCTCAGCCAAAATTTGGGCCTCTCGTAGTGCATTGCAGTTGTTTTTTTGTGCCAGGAGCCATGCGAGATTGTTCAAAATCTCCGGATCTCCCGGGGTCCCTCGAAGCAGGGTGCGGTATGCCGTAACCTGTTCGTCTATGTCCTTCCTGCGCTCTGCAATGGCCGTTGCCAAACGCAAAATGGTCGATAGATCACTGTTGTTGCGCTCCCTTAGCTTCTGGAGATCCCGCTCTGCATCCTCTATGCGGCCTTGAGCAAGGGCCAGGCGGACTTTCAGATACAACCACTCAGCAGTATCCTCCATTTCTGATCCATGAGCTATCACCCATGAGTTATCACCCATGACCCCTGAGCTATTATTATCCATCGCCACTGCCAGGTCCATCAAAGGATCAATATATTTATCACTCCCACAAATAGTAACATGAAGTCTTTGCTGTGAAGGTGAAGCCGCAATCGCAGCGCCGGATTCAGTAGAGCAGAAACCATCACTGACGCCGTGACCCAATGCCTTCAACAGACTCAGACGTTCAGTGGGACTTCCCATGTGAGTCAATATATTGCACTGACTCTCAAAGGCCTTCTTATCTTTTTTAGCGAGAAGTCTCAGGGCAAGGAGTTCATGGGCCTCTCTATTGTCCGGCAAGAGGTAAAAGACCCGCTCAAGGGTCTTATCTGCCATGGCGTATTCGCCAAGAGAGATCTCTAATGCCGCGGTATGGAGTAAAGTCTGAAGAAATGCGGGATTGAGCCTCAGGGCCTTCTGCCAGGAAGATTGGGCCTGATGCACATAGCCTGCAAACCATTGGGCCAAACCAAGGTAGAAATATATAGTATCGGACGGACCTCCTAAATGGATGGCCTGACAAAAGGCGGTCGCGGCATCTGCAAACCGACCCTGGGCCAGTGCCAAGTGCCCGCGAAAATACGGTGTCTCTACACCCCTTGGGTGCAAACGAGCCAATTCTGAAATGATATTTTCAGCCTCGTCCCATTTGCCCGTGTAAAGAAAGACCTCGATCACTCGGGCCAGGAAATAGGGATTGGCCTTTGCTCCCGAAGTATTGTTCAGGGCCTCCTCATATACTCTCAATCCTTCGTCTTGACGTCCATGCTCAAAATAGAAATCTCCCAAAAAGGATACATAAAGCAAATTCTCAGGATCCAGGGCTGACAACCGCCTGAGTGTCTCCTCCTGGACTGCCGCATCACCCTCCAGACCGCAGTAATTGGCCCAGCTCATCAGTGCTATGGGAAGCTCCGGGGCCATATCCAGGGCCTTAAGATAGGCTGCACGGGCCTGGGTTCTGTTGCCCAGGACCAGATTAAGATCTCCCTTTCTGAGAAATAAAAGCGGATCATCAGGATACTCGGTGCACAGTGTCTCTATCCCGGCCAGGGCCTTTCTATATGAACCAGCCAGGGCCTCAGTATCTCCGATCAGCAGCCGGGCCTGAACATCTTTCGGATCTGCCTCCAGCAGAACCCTGGCCATACCTTCCGCCTTGTCGTAACGCTTACTGATAAGATAACAATAGCCAAGCTCCAGCAGGGCTTCCGTGTACTTGGGATTAAGTGCTATTGCCTTCTCCAAGTGTCTTATGGCAAGGTCTGAGTAGCCCAGCCTTCTTTCCATGAGGGCTGCCTTATAGTGAATTACCGGAGAATCCGGAGAGGTTTTGAGGATGCGATTATATCGTGCCAGTGCGGAGCGGTACTGCCCATGATGTACCAGTTCCTCTGCCTCTTGCACAAGTTGTTCAAGGGTTTCTCCTTTATCAGGGCTGCATCCCCAGCAAAAAAGGGAAATACCACAGAAAAGAATGAGATAATACGGCACCCTTCTGATTCGGCATGTACGGAATTTGATTGCTAAGGAATTCATAAGATAATCAGGACCGCCTACTGATTGTACCAAGAAAAACGAGTAGACCGAGACCAATGCAAATTATCTCCCAATTTCTCGAAAACCACTTAATTGCTGCCATAATACTGCCAAAAACTTTATCAACCCAGTTCGACTCATAGGCCGCTACAGATCCACGGCGTTCATGTCTGGGCCCATTTGCGTTAGATGTCCGGGATGTCGATCCCCTGACGAATTGAAAGTCATGGTATCCCTGTGCGGCACCACTTCGCACTACGTCGGTGCCTTTGCCAGAGACCGATGATGTTCCAGCCCAGACAGCACCGCCCCCGGAGGGTCCGACTTTCCCGAAATTACCATCCGAAGAAACAGCATCTTCTTCACTGCCTCTGTGTAGTTCTGTTTTTGGGGAATTTCGCAGTCCCTGCACAAGAGAGGCATAGACCATATTGGTTGCTCGGAGATTTTCCAGATTCATGTTCAACTCTCGGAGCAATGCCAAAAATTTTTCGCGAGATTCACGCAGGCGGCGCAGATCCTCTACTAATCGAGCCTCCTCCTCAAGCTTCTGCCCAACAACATAGCGCAGATTGTACTCCAGAGGAGTCTTGTCAAGGTATGTGCGAAGCGGATAGTCCGTGGCTATTATAAACAGGGCCGTGGCGTTGGCTCCGAGCTTGCGCAATGCTATAGCTTCGGGGTGTGCCGGATCCCCTGGACTGCAAAATCCCCAACGATGGCAACCAGGATCGGCACCGGCCTCCTGTTGAAATTTTACCAGGACCTCTGCTGCCGGTTCCAGGGCAATGGGTTTATAGTAGGCACGAGATGGAACTACACAGGATAAGGATAAGAGGATTAGCGCTACGCTCAGGATTAGGAGATTAGCCATAAGACATAAGGGAGCAGAAGAATAAGGATTAGAGGATTAGCGCTACGCTCAGGATTAAAGGATTAAAGGAACTCAACAAACCCAATAACCCAACAAACTCAAT
>CBETWD010000156.1:0-5409 GCA_965539945.1 uncultured bacterium | reverse complement strand
CGGCTCAACGGAAAAAGAAGCATCCATGGTCAGCAAATACTATGACCTGATACCGGATGATTCTCTTGATAAAGGTCTTCTGGAAAAGGCCTCTAATGTCGTGGTCTTTCCATGTGATTGTGGCTGGCATGACATGGGTGTCTGGGAAACCTATTATGATCTATCGACCAAGGACGATGACGGCAATGCCGTTGATGGACTGGTTGCATCTGTTGGATGCAAGAATTGTCTGCTCATGTCGGAAGGTGGTATCCTGGTGGCTGCTGTGGGGACAGAGGATATGGTAATTGTGGCTGAAGGTGATACAGTGCTCGTCTGTCCCAGGAACAGGCTTGATGATGTTAAACAGGCAGTAGAAAAGATCAAGGAAAGAGGTCTTGTGAAATATCTCTGATGAAGATCCGTGCTAATCACCTTACAGTCCTTCGGATCATACTGTTGCCTTTGCCATATTGTTTAGTCTACGGAGATATCAGGGCGAAGGTCACAGCCCTTGCGGCCTTTACCCTCTTAGGTTTTACTGACTATCTTGACGGTCTGCTGGCCCGCCGTGACGGTAGCACGCCTCTGGGCAAGCTCCTTGACCCCGTTGCCGACAAGATCTTTATAGCTGTTACCCTGATCCCCCTGGTAGATCTTGGCATCCTCCCCCTTTGGATCGTGTGGCCCATTTTTTTAAGGGAATTTCTGGTGACAGAGTTCCGCAGATTTTGTACAGCATCGAGAAAGCAGCTCCGTGTCACTGAACTTGCAAAAATCAAGACCACTCTTCAAATGATAGGAGCAGGCCTGATTTTCATGACTGATATGTTTCCGGACAAAACAGTTCTTATAGCATTTCTGTCCGGTGCCTTGCTGGCCACTCTATTCCTGGCGGCGGTCCTCTATTGGAGGAATGGTCACCTGTCAACTCGTTTGCAAACGGCATTGGGCCTTCTTGTATTTGGGCTTGCCGTAGGGCTGTTACTTAGACCGCCCCATATTATTATTACTTATGGCCTTGTTATGCTTGGCATTACCCTGGTGTCCGGTAGCCAGTATCTTATTATAGGCCTTCCGGAATGTCTGAGACAAGGGCTGCCGGCCTTAGGAAGACTTATTGCCTCGTTAATGCTGCCGCTCTTGTCTCTCGCCCTGATGCCCTTAGTTCCAAAAGAACTGAGCAGCCTGGTGGTCCTTATCGTGGCGCTTGAGTTCGGGAGCCAGGGGCTTGATATGTGGGCAATGCAAGCGGGAGAAATCGATATCTCCTGGATAAAAAGACGTATACTCATACCTGTTGCCTTGCTGTCGCTGGTGCTGGGCTGTGTGTTTTATGGGTTTGAAAGTGCGGTTCCGGCCTTCCTTTGGATTACAACCGGTCTTTGTATTTGTTACACAGTAGCTAATATCCGGATATACTGGAGAGCCGCTTGCAGGACTCATGATCTTGTTAAAGAACAGGGCACGAGGAGGTAAAAAAGCGCAACGTGCTTGATTTCTAGAAATGCTCCAGTTATAAAAACAATATATGTATGCAGATTCCGGTCTAAGGCTCGAAAAGCTGAATAAATCCTTAACTATCAGGGAAGAGATTCAAGAGCGCGAACGTCTGATCCTGTGTTCTCAGGCCTGTCTCAGCAGTGAGACCAAAGGAAGACTCTATCCTGTCGAATCCTGTAATATCCGAACACCCTTTCAGAGAGATCGCGATCGCATTGTCTATTCCAAATCTTTTCGCCGTCTTAAGCATAAGACACAGGTGTTTTTATCTCCCATGGGAGATCATTACCGCACCCGACTTACACACACGCTGGAAGTATCAGAGATCGCAAGGACAATCGCCAGGGCGCTTCGCCTTAACGAGGACCTGGCAGAGGCGGTGGCCTTGGGTCATGACCTTGGGCATACTCCCTTTGGGCATGCCGGTGAAACTATTTTAAACGAGATCGTGCCAGGGGGATTTTCTCACTGCCGTCAGGGCTTGAGAGTGGTGGATGTGCTGGAGAATGGCGGCCGGGGTCTCAACCTCACCTATGAAGTCCGGGATGGAATATTTAAGCACTCAAAGGGTTTCGGAGAGATCATCCCCAAAAAATCAAATAAGTGGGCCATGACTGTTGAAGGAAGGGTTATGCGCATAGCAGATGTCATTGGCTATCTGAGCCATGATCTGGACGACGCAATTAGAAGCAAAGTGATCTCTGAAAAGGATGTCCCGTCAAAGTGTAAAGATGTCTTGGGAGAAAATCACGCCACCCGTATCTCGACCATGATCAAAGACGTGATAGCAAGCACCAAGGTAGTGAACGGGAAAATGGAGCTTTCAATAAGTCCCCGTCTTTATGAAACGATGATTTACCTCAGGGCCTTTCTCTATGACAACGTGTACAGGGCACCTCAGGTGCATAATGAGTTTGAAAAGGCCAAAAAGATCCTCTTTGACTTGTATGAGTTTTTTTTAAAAGACAAAGATGCCTTTATCCGGGAAAACATTCGGATGTTTGAAGAAGAAGCAGTAGACATCGACGACAAGACCCCCTATGAGCGCAGGGTCTGTGATTTCATCGCCGGAATGACTGACCGTTACGCGCAAAATCTATACTCGCGGATTTTTATACCATCTTCAGTTGTCTAAGCTCCGAGTTTTTTTAACAGCGCCTTCCGCTGGAACAGAACCTCCAAAGGTGGATTCACCAGGTTCGACAATTCCCTCAGGCATAGAGACCGCCTTATCCCCCCCCAGAATATAGCCTCCGTCCATTCGTATGGTTGACCCGGTCATGAAACTTGCGTCAAAGACCAGGAAACGCACCATTTTTGCCACCTCTTCAACCCTTCCGGTACGTTGTAAAAGAGTATGCTCAAGTATGGCCTTTTGTTCTTCAGTACTCATCACCCCCCAACCCCTGGTGCGCGGTCCATGACGCGTCTCAACAAAGCCCAGCATGAGTTCATTGACCCGTACTTCGGGGGCACCCTGTCTTGCCCAGGCCTCGGTAAGGGACTGGATGGCCCTGTTTGACAGGGAGTAGCAGTCATTAAACACCAGACCCGCCGGTCCACTTCTTCCCACCAATCCGGCTATGGACGAAATACTGACCACGACTCCACCGCCATGGGACTTCAAGACTGGTAAAGCCTCCTCAAAGAGGTACCATTTAGCAGTCACAGTGGTCTTGAACTCCAGGTTCCACTGTTCCGGCACATACGGGCCGTGAATTACAGGCCATCCACCCCTTTCTATATTGTTAATCAATATATCCAGACGCCCAAAGCGGTCCTGAACGGTGTGAATTACCTTTTTCACGTCTTTATGACAAGTGAGATCGGCCGGAACGGCATGGTAGTCAACGCCTGTTTCCTTCATATGCCTGTGCATACTCTCAAGGCTGTCCAGCCAGTCGTGGTAAGGCAAAACACATTTAACCCCTGAACGGGATAGCTCAAGGGCTATGGCAAGTCCAATGCCTTTTATGGCACCGGTAACAATGGCAACCTTATTTTCGGATTTCATAGATAATTATCCTCGGCAATAAAACAGAATAATGGTGTAAGCCGCATACTACTTGTTTATCCCTGTAACGCGATTATAGTAATTTGCAAAGCCGTTTGCAAAATTCCGGATTGCGAGGAAAGCCAAGTTATGCGTGTACAAAAAGAAAAAAAGGATTTGATAGCCCCTGTTCAAATGGATATTAACAGCACTTTTACCTTTGCCTGTGAAAAAGAAATGGCCTGCTATACTCAGTGCTGCAAGGATGCTCATATCATGCTGACTCCATGCGACGTAATCCGCATGAAACAGAGACTGAGCCTATCTTCAGATGAATTTCTTCAAATTTATACAACCCTTGGATATATTGAGAAAACAGATCTGCCGATCCCTGTCATGAAGATGCTGGAAGACGAGAAAAAGACCTGTCCGTTTCTGGATGAGTCAGGGTGCGGCATATATGAGGATCGCCCACTGACATGCAGGTACTATCCTTTAAGTGCCGGGATGTTCCACAACAGGGATCTGAATTCTGATGAACATTTTTTTGCCTTGGTGAAGGAAAGCCACTGCCTTGGACACGATCTCGGCAGGGAACTCACAATAGAGGAATGGCGTAAAGACCAAGGTATCATTCCCTACGATGAGGCAAATGTCGGCTGGACAGAGATGATCCTCAAGCGCAAATCACTGGGGCCATTCGTTACTATTCCTGAAAAAACGCTCCAGATGTTCTTTATGGGTTGCTACAATGTGGATCGATTTCGCCGTTTTGTGTTCGACAGCTTGTTCCTCAACGTATATATCGTTTCGGAAGAAAGGAAGAAGAAAGTTTTAGAAGACGATCTGGCGATGCTGGATCTTGCTATTGATTGGCTGAAGACTACTCTAATGGGGGAGGGCAAGCTGGAAATCAGGGAACAGGTAGCTGAAACAGATCCGGTAGAGGTTGAGGCTTAAGCCCTGCACCCACAACCCGGTTGGCTTTTTTTGTGGCTTTGATAGCTTCTTGCAGGCGTGTATATACTAAATCCTATAAGTTCTGAAGCCTCAAGATCGTTAGTTGCGTCATCAGGGTTGTATGCGTCAATGGCATTTCTTACCATTTCGGCTGCGGAAGTTTTTCCCCTTTTGGCTTTGGTGGATTTAACGAGTCTGTCTAATTTCTCGATCTGTCGAGTAGACCTGTTTACTTGAAGAAACCGGTCTACTCGACACGCAGTGGAATTGATCCCTTTTTTTCAACACCAAAGCCTAGTCCTAAAAAACGAGCCACGGAGAATGATACCGTCAGACGTATTGTTGCTCTACGTAAGCAAAATTATTCCATTGCCGATATAAAAGTGAATCTTGAGGCGATCCATGACATTAGGCACTATTCCGGTTTAACCGGGTTAGGTTTTTGCCTCAAAAATAACGCGCGACAATAAATATCCCTATCATTACGAATCCGAGCGCTACTTTCGCAGCAGTACCAAGTATTACGCCCAACCAGGAACCAATACCCGCACGAGTGGCTGACTGAATATGATTTTTTACCATAAATTCACCAAGAAACGCTCCAATAAATGGCCCGATCAGAACTATGACCGCAAATAACGGTTGGATTCATGTAACGGCTTGTTATTTAAGTAAAAATCAAACTACTGCTGTGGTGTTATTGCATGTGTATTGACGACAATAAGCCAATTTTCTTATGATATGGCGAAGAAACAGGGCAAATACCCGTCGTTTGTTGCAAAGTATATGTTTTTAGAAACGAATAAAACATATACTTTGCAACAACTATTTTCATAAAGAAATCAGATAGATATATGCCATAAGCAGCCGCGCTGTTCTCGTCAGCAAATTATATGCCAACCGTTATTTGCGGTCATAGGATCAGAACACCAATAAATCCGAAAAAGACACCCACCACAGCACCGATTAAAGCT
>CBETWD010000155.1:0-5416 GCA_965539945.1 uncultured bacterium | reverse complement strand
AGCAACCAGCATATCATGCCAAAACGTACAGACATAAATAAGATCCTTATTATCGGCTCAGGTCCAATCATTATCGGCCAGGCCTGCGAATTTGATTATTCAGGGACCCAGGCATGCAAGGCCTTGATGGAAGAAGGCTATGAGGTCGTGCTCGTAAACAGTAATCCCGCCACGATCATGACAGATCCTGAAACAGCCCATCGCACCTATATTGAACCCATTACGCCTGAGATCGTGGCAAAGATAATTGAACGGGAACGGCCCCATGCCATTCTCCCGACCCTCGGGGGCCAGACAGGTCTTAACACGGCAGTGAAAGTTGCCGGGACCGGGCTCCTGGAAAAATTAGGAGTGGAGATGATCGGTGCCTCAGTTCCGGTTATTCGCAAGGCCGAAGAGAGGGAGCAATTCCGTGACGCCATGAGCCATATCGGCCTGCGCGTGCCTGAGAACGGCATCGCAAAGGATATGGATCAGGCAAGAGAGATTGCAAAAAGAATCGGTTATCCCTTGATTATCAGGGCAAGTTTTACCATGGGAGGGGCCGGCAGCGGTGTGGCCTATAACCGGGTGGAGATGGAGGATCTCGCCAAGGCAGGCCTTGACGCCAGCATGATTTCAGAAATCATCATTGAGGAATCCCTCATAGGATGGAAGGAATATGAGCTGGAGGTCATGCGGGATTTCAAGGACAATGTAGTCATCATCTGCTCCATTGAAAATTTTGATCCCATGGGTGTTCACACAGGTGACAGCATTACCGTGGCCCCGGCGCAGACCCTCACAGACAGAGAATATCAGGCCATGCGCGATGCAGCCATTGCCATTATCAGGGAAATCGGCGTGGAGACCGGCGGTTCCAACATCCAGTTTGCCATTCATCCTGAAAATGGCGAGATGGTGGTCATTGAGATGAATCCCAGGGTATCTAGAAGTTCGGCCCTGGCCTCCAAGGCTACCGGCTTCCCCATTGCCAAGATAGCTGCCAAACTCGCCGTTGGATATACCCTGGATGAAATCGCCAATGATATCACCCGTGAAACGCTTGCCTCCTTTGAGCCTACTATTGATTACTGTGTGGTCAAAATTCCTCGCTGGACCTTTGAAAAATTCCCCGGTGCTGAAGACATGCTGACCACCTCCATGAAGTCTGTGGGTGAGACCATGGCCATAGGGAGGACTTTTAAGGAGGCCCTTCAAAAGGCCATCAGGTCCCTGGAGATCGGGAGATTCGGTCTCGGGTCTGATACACCCCAAAGCCAAGGGTCCGGTCCTGATATCCATGAAATAGAAAAGGGCCTTATTAATCCCAACTCAAACCGGATTTTTCAAATCTATGAAGCCCTGGAGCAGGGGATGACCCTGGAAAGAATTCATGAGCTGACCCGTATTGACCCCTGGTTTCTTTTTCATGTCCAACAGATACACGATATGGAAAAACAGTTAGGTCAAATGGCACAAAAGGGACTTGCACCTGGTAAATTGGACCCGGAATTCCTGAAAAAGGTGAAAGAATACGGTTTTTCCGATATTCTGCTCGCGAGTATCTTTAATACCGACGAGCAGGCCATAAGGGAGATACGGAAGTCAAATGGGATAGAACCGGTCTATAAGCTGGTAGATACATGTGCCGCCGAATTTGAGGCCTATACGCCTTATTACTATTCAACTTATGAGCAGGAAAATGAGATCCGCTCTTCAAAGAAAAGAAAGGTGGTAATCCTGGGAGGTGGCCCTAACCGGATCGGCCAGGGAATTGAATTTGATTATTGCTGTGTTCATGCCTCATTTGCCCTTAAAGAAATGGGCATAGAGAGCATTATGGTCAACAGCAACCCTGAGACGGTCAGCACTGATTATGACACATCTGATAAACTATATTTTGAGCCCCTTACCAGGGAGGATATCCTGAATATTGTCGAACAGGAGAGGCCCGAAGGGATTATTGTCCAGTTCGGAGGTCAGACACCGCTCAACATATCTACTTCCCTTGCGGAAGCAGGGGTTACCATCCTTGGAACCAGCCCGGATAGCATTGACCGGGCTGAGGACAGGGACCATTTCCAGGGCCTGCTCAAAAAATTGAACATAGAGCAGCCTGAAAACGGAATCGCCGTTAATAAAGAAGAGGCGATCCGGATAGCTGACAAGATCGGCTACCCTGTATTGGTCAGGCCGTCCTTTGTCTTGGGTGGCCGGGCCATGGAGATCGTTTATGATCAGGAGGACCTGGAGTTTTACATGGAGACCGCTGTCAAGGTGTCTCCCGGTAAGCCCATACTGATTGACAGATTTCTTGAAGATGCTACGGAAATTGACGTGGATGCCATCTCGGACGGAGAAGATACGATAATCGGCGGGATCATGGAACACATCGAAGAGGCAGGCATCCATAGCGGGGACAGCGCCTGTGTTCTGCCCTCAATTTCTCTGAGCCAGGATATCCTGGAACAGATCAAGGACCATACCAAGGCGATTGCCGGGGAACTTGATGTGAAGGGGTTGATGAACATCCAGTATGCAGTCAAGGAGGGTATTGTCTATGTCCTGGAGGTAAATCCAAGGGCCTCAAGGACAGTCCCTTTTGTCAGCAAGGCCACTGGTGTCCCTTTAGCCAAGCTGGCCACAAAGGTCATTATGGGAAAACGCCTGAAGGATCTTGGCCTTACCCAAGATGTCAGGCCTTCACACATCTGTTGCAAGGAGTCGGCCTTTCCTTTTGCCCGGTTTCCCAACGTGGATGTGATCCTTGGGCCTGAGATGAGATCCACAGGCGAGGTGATGGGTATAGACAGCTCTTTTGGCCTGGCCTTTGCCAAGTCGCAATTGGCTGTGGGGCAGAAACTGCCTGTTTCCGGCACGGTGTTTATCAGTGTTAAGGACAAAGACAAAAAAGCGTCACAGGGCATTGCAGCAATGCTCCACGACGCGGGATTCAAGATTGTGACCACAGGGGGCACTTCTGCCTTTCTTTTAAATCATGGGATTTCGAATCAACGCGTCAACAAGGTGAGGCATGGGAGGCCCCATATTGTGGACATGATCAAGAACGGGGAGATTGATCTGATCATAAACACCACAAGCAACAAAAAGGCCATCTCTGAGTCCTGTTCCATTCGGCGAGCGGCCCTTGCATTCGATATCCCATATAGTACCACGATCGCCGGTGCCAGAGCCACGGCCCTGGCTATCAAATCAATGATTGAAGGTGAGTTTGGTGTTAAGACAATCCAGGAATATCATAGTTAGCCGCCTTCGGCGGGACTCTTTTTGACAGGATTTACAGGATTTACAAGATTTTTATTTATCCTGACAATCCTGTTGATCCTGTCTGAAAAATGGAAACTCCTATACTATTAAATTAAAAAGGAAGCGTGAACGGTTACCGTTATGATAATTCTGCCATCAAGATCACCGCGTGAAGAATGTGGAGTATTCGGGGTGTTCGGGCATCCCGAAGCAGCCAAGCTCACTTATTTCGGCCTTTATGCCCTGCAACACAGGGGGCAGGAAAGCGCCGGCATATTCAGCTCGGACGGCAAGGTAGTGCAAGAGCATAAATCCATGGGCCTTGTAAGTGAGGTATTCAACGAGGCCAGGCTAAAGGACCTTAAAGGGCATATAGCCATAGGACATGTGCGCTATTCCACTACCGGGTCTTCAGTTTTGCAGAATGCCCAGCCCTTCTGTGTATACCATGCCGGACGCACCCTCGCCGTGGCCCACAACGGAAACCTTGTGAATGCCCGTTATATCCGGAAAGAGCTTGAAAGACATGGTTCTATCTTCCAGACCACCATGGACAGCGAGATAATCGTCCACCTTTTGGCAAAGGCCGGGGGCCGAGGGCTGGATGAGGCCATAGCAACCACCATGAGACTCATCAAGGGGGCCTACTCAGTGGTTATGGCTACTGAGAAAAAATTAATCGGATTCAGGGATCCCCTTGGTTTTCGTCCCTTGTGTATCGGCAAACTGAGTGGCGGTTACGTTCTGGCCTCTGAGACCTGTGCGCTGGACCTCATTCAGGCCGAATACCTCCGGGATGTGGCACCTGGTGAAGTAGTAGTAATAGACGCCAACGGGCTTAGATCATTCCAGGGAGTTGAGGCAGGAAAAAGCGCAAACTGCATTTTTGAATTTATCTACTTCGCCCGTCCCGACAGCAACATCTTTGGACAGAACGTCTATACGTTCAGAAAGACCCTTGGGGCCGCCCTCAATAATGAGACCACGGTAGATGCGGACCTGGTAATGCCCTTTCCGGATTCCGGGAATTATGCCGCAGTGGGTTATGCCCAGGCCACTCATTTGCCTCTTGAGCTTGCTGTAATAAGAAATCACTATGTCGGCCGTACATTTATTCAGCCCAGCCAGTCCATGAGGGATTTTGGGGTAAGAGTCAAGCTTAATCCTGCAAAAGAGGCCATAAAGGGCAAAAAGGTGGTAATAATTGAGGATTCGGTCATAAGGGGTACCACCACCAGGACGAGGATTAACGCAATAAGGGAGGCCGGAGCCAAGGAGATAATCCTGCTCGTTAGCTGCCCACCTACTCGCTTTCCCTGTTACTACGGCATTGATTTTCCTACTACGGGCGAGCTGATAGCTGCCAGACAATCCGTGGAGGAAATCCGCGAATTCCTCAAGCTGGACGGACTTCACTACCTGGACATTAAATCAATGCTGAAGGCTGCAGGCGGAGACCCTCGGCGTTTTTGCCTTGCATGTTTTAATGGTGAATACCCGCTTCCTGTAGATGAATTTGTTGGAAAGCTCGGGCTGGAGAGACCGAACGCCCAAAGACACAATAGAGATTAGGTATCGCAGGAATCTGGGATGATGTACTGATTATTATCACTCTACTGCGGGAGTCAGGGCAAAGCCCCCTTAAGCAGGTCCTCAAAAACCAGTCGCTTGGGCCTCTGCTGTGGCATCCATGACGGCCTTTTTGCGCCGACGGCTCCGAATCAGGGAGATCTCGGTGACCTCTTTGTAGGAATAGACCAAGTTCTTCTTGCCATTCAAAAGTGCCAGTAGCAGGCCTTCATCCCGACAACGGCCTCCTTGCACGCATTTCATGCGGGTTTTTTCGATGTATTTTAACGGCGTCAGGCAATTGAACTCGCTGACATGGATGGTATCTTCGGATTCGTAATGTCCATATGAGATTTTCTTTTTTCTGCTAAGGATCTCTATGCCCATGGATAGGTCTGGGCAATCATCTTCAAAACGAGGACATTTAGCGCAACGCTCGAAAAATCTGAGGGGTGCTTGACATTCGAACTCAAATACAGAAATATTCTTGGATATCTTCCTCGCCATAGTTACGTTCTCCCCATAAGATTTGACATCAATTTCTTCTTGGATTTTCATACACACTAATATTGTCGTTGTCAATATTAGTTTTACTAAA
>CBETWD010000154.1:0-5419 GCA_965539945.1 uncultured bacterium | reverse complement strand
GCATCTGTCCCTTACCAGATTCATGTACCTGGACTTCATATCATCGGATAAAAAACCTTTTTGAATGATATTCATCCATTTCGGTAAAGCACGGACAATCCGATTAACTGTTTGGTCTATAGATTTTTGAGTCAGCTCCAGGCGGTCTTGGGCAAAGTATGCAAAGAAATCATTCTTTCGAAGCTTGTTTTTCTTGCCGTTGAGCGGAAGTGCCAGTTCTTCCTGAGAATTCAAAATGATGGTTGAGTTCAGCAAATCGTAGGCCGGAGATAATTCAACTTTTAAATCACGCCGGATGACGGAAAAGTTTTTGAGATGCATATCTTCATTGCCGATCAGGTAGTTGAAGAGGCTGAGATTGAACAGCCTTAACCTCTCAAGTGCCGGAAACGTGCAAAACCGGTCAATCACCGATACAACTTTTTCCATTGATGAATCATACTTTGTTTCTCGATTCCTTCCGCAAAGCTGAGCAAAGTCTTCCACCGGTATCTTTTTATTCCTGCCGCTGCGATCAAACCGTCTGATAAAATAAGTCATGGATCCATCTTTTGAATACACCAAACCATGTAAAGGAACTTCGATTCCGATCAGTTCGGCCAACCGCATGGTAATATCTTCGTTTTCCGGAACTTCCCTGTAATTGAATGTTTGCGGTTTAAAAATATAGCGGCCGCCGGTATCCACGATTTCAAAAGCTTTTTTCTTGATATTCAACCGGACGCTCAGTTTGGGTTGCACACCTTGAAGCGACATTTTGGCGGCTCGGGCCACGGCTTCCATTCGCTGCTCTTCTGCCGAATAGGCAAAGTCGTTTAATGCCTTCAGTTTTGGTGAAAGCTTTCTCAATCCTTTTTCCGAATACTTATTATCGCCACATTCCTCATATGTAATCGGACACAGGTTCATTCTTGTTTTCCCTGCACGGTGACAGCACCCACCAGGTCTTTTCCCACTGCCACAATCTGGCTAAAATAATCATGGCGATCAATTTTGCGCTGTTTCAACAGACCATCCAGAAGAACGCCTTCCGGCAACAGACCATCGAAAAACGGCGGAAATTCTTCAAAAACAAACTCTTTTTTGTCTACCGGCATGGTCAATGAAATGGGCGGTCCCTGATATTTTTCCAGGTATGCAAACCGGTAGCGTTTACCATATTCCAGCTCCTCTAAAACGCCTGTTGACAATCCATGCATGAGCACTTCAGCTTTTCTCATCTAAAGCCTCCATTAGCGGACTGGTAAAAGAGATCTTGACGTTTAAAACCCTAAGCACCTTTTGCAGTGTGGAAAGTCGAATGGTTTCCTTTCCTTTTTCAATATCGTAAATAACGGTCTTACCTACTCCGGCCAAATCGGCTAGCTGGTTTCGGGTGAGGCCACTTTGTTTGCGATGAAACAACACGATCTCGTTGAGTTGATGCTCCAATTTTAACCATCCTTCAATTAGCCGCCTACTGCGAGACTCTTTTTGACAGGATTTACAGGATTTTTATTTATCCTGACTATCCTGTTGATCCTGTCAAAAAAAGGAAATTCCCATACCATGAACTTAGATAGCTCTATTTTACCGCTATAAAGGTAAAACTTGCAAGTTATTTCTTTACTGGGCCAAGTTTTTGACTTGACGCCTACTTTTTACCGTTATGGCGGTAATTAGGCTTTAAAAATACCGTTGACCGATCTTGCCCGAAAACTTGATATGACCGTTTCCGGTTAATATCCTTTCATCATCTCAACAAATCTGTCAAACAGGTAGGATGCGTCGTGAGGGCCTGGAGATGCCTCGGGATGATACTGAACTGAGAAAAGAGGGATTTTCTTGTGGATAAGACCTTCTACGGTCATATCATTGAGGTTTATATGGCTGAGCTCAATTGCAGGATCTTTCAGGGATTCCATGTCTACACAGAAGCCATGGTTCTGGGAGGTAATTTCCACCTTGCCGGTTGTAAGATCCTTAACAGGTTGATTGGCCCCGCGGTGTCCGAATTTGAGCTTGAAGGTCTTGCCTCCAAGGGCCAATCCAATCAACTGGTGACCAAGACAGATGCCGAATATCGGCCGTTTGCCTATTTGATCCCTGATGGTCTCCACCGCGTAAGTGACGGCAGCAGGGTCTCCTGGTCCGTTGCTCAGGAAAAGCCCATCAGGCTCAAGCCTGTCTATGGTCTTGCTGTCCACATCTGCAGGCACAAGGAGGATTGTGCATCCCCTTTCTTCCAGGGATCGAAGAATATTCAGTTTCACTCCGAAATCCATGGCCACCACACGCCATGAACCAGGCCTGTCGGGCCACTGGAATTGATCAATATCCACGCCCGGATTAATCAGGCGCCCGTCTTGCCACAACATGGGTTCCTTGCATGTCACCTCTTTGACAAGGTCGCTGCCGGCCATGTCCGGGGACTGCCTTGCCTTTTCAGTCAAGGAATCCGGGTCCAGGTCCTCCGTTGAAAGGGCGGCCTTCATGGCGCCCTGAAGTCTGATGTGCCTGGTCAGGGCACGGGTGTCGATCCCCTCAATTCCCGGTATGCCACCGTCTTTCAGATAATCAGCAAGGCTTCCCTGAGACCTCCAGTTGCTGGGATATTCCTGGTATTCTTTTACCAGCAGGGCCTTTACCTGGATCCTGTCGGATTCGACATCTTCGTTATTGATGCCATAGCTGCCGATCAGGGGATAGGTCATGGTTACCATCTGGCCGCAATAGGAGGGATCAGTCAGTATCTCCTGGTAACCGGACATGCTGGTGTTGAAAACCACCTCACCTGCCGTCTCACAACGGCCGGTAAAGGAACGACCCATGAATACCGTTCCATCTGCCAAGGCCAATAAGGCTTTCATGTCTACCAGGTATTGCGGACTTTTATGCCGCGGGAGTGCAGTTCATCCTTGATCTGTTTGATGGTATAGGTCCCATAGTGGACAATAGATGCTATGAGTGCAGCATCTGCCTTGGCATATTTCAGCACATCATGCATATGATTTATGTTTCCCGCGCCACCAGAGGCAATTACCGGAATGTTCACATTTTTAGAAATAAGCGAGGTCAGCGCGATTTCATAACCCTGCTTTGTGCCGTCCGCATCAATGGAATTCAGGCATATCTCACCTGCCCCCAAGTCCTCTGCCTTCTTTGCCCAGGCAAGTGCGTCAATGCCCGTATACGTCCTGCCGCCGTGGATAACGATTTCATAACCCGATGGAGTTTTTTTAGAAGGCTCGACCTTTTTAACGTCCATGCCAAGCACAATGCACTGGCTCCCAAAGGCTCCGGCCCCCGCTGAAATGATCTCAGGGTCCTTTACTGCCGCTGTGTTGACACTCACTTTTTCCGCCCCGGCCAGGAGCACGGCGCGCATATCCTCAATGGTCCTGAGTCCACCGCCCACAGAAAAGGGTATGAAAATTTCCTCAGCCACACGGCGAACAACATCTATCATAATATCCCGCCGCTCACTGGAAGCAGTTATATCATAAAAAACAATCTCATCAGCACCCTCTTCATAATAGAACCTGGCCATTTCCACAGGGTCGCCGATATCCACATTCTCTTTAAACTTGATACCTTTTGTTGTCTTTCCGTCTCTCACATCAAGACAGGGTATGATCCTTTTACTCAGCATAACGACCGTTCCATGTACAGAAGTTCTTTAGAATTTTCAGGCCAGGGGTCCCGCTCTTTTCAGGATGAAACTGCATGGCTATCAGGTTCTTATGGCCAATAATTGACGCAAACTCTATTCCGTAATCAGTAGTCCCGATGATGTATTTATCTGAAGCAGGCATTGGATAATAGGAATGGACAAAATAGAATTCATCCGCAGGCTTAATCCCTTCCAGCACCGGATGTCTCTTGATTAAATGAACGCTGTTCCATCCCATGTGTGGTATTTTAAGGCGTTCATTTTCTTCGGAAAAAAGAGGAGAGGGAAACAGCTTAACATCTCCGCTGATCAGTCCTAAACACTGCGCACTGTTCTCTTCGCTTTTATCCAGTATGATCTGCGCACCCAGACATATTCCCAGGATCGGTTTGCCGGTCTCAAGGGCCTGCTTTAAGACTTTATCCAGACCAAGATGTCTCAGGTCAGCGATTGCCTGCCCGGCTGCCCCCACTCCGGGGAAAATGATCCTTTCTGAGCCGAGTATTTCTCCCAAGTTATGAGTTATGCAACAGGGAAATCCCAACTTCTTAAGGGCACATTCTACACTCTTCAGATTTCCAGCTCTGTAATCAATAATCGCAATCATTTATCCATTATACCTCAGTGATTCCGCTCAAAAAGCCCGAGCACATCACTTTATAGACAATGTTGAATTTTGAATGCTGAATGCTGAATTGTGGAAGAACGTTTAAAAAACATATACCTTAATTCAACATTCAACATTTAGCATTCAACATTTAATTGTGCGTCAGATGGGGCTTTTTCAGCGGAATCAAATATTTTCCTCCATCTCCCACACCCCACAGGGGCAAACGGCTGCGCAGAAGCCGCATCCTATGCACTTATCTTCGATAACCGTATATTCAAACTCTCCTTTTGGCCCCTCTGTTCTTTTGATTGCCCCCTGATAACATGTATTTTCGCACATGTGGCAATCCCTGCAGGCCCCGCAAGAGGCACAAAGGTCTGCCTCCTGTTCCGGGACAAATTCCTCGCCGTGTGAGACCTCACAATAGACGAGATTAATCCGGTCATAGGGAATAGCGAGCCGCTTTTCAGGCTGATAGTCCGTGTGCATCATTAGGGCATGGATTGTCTCTGCTGCCCGGCGTCCCGCACCAATGGCATGAGTTATAAGCCCGGGCCGTGTGACATCGCCAACGGCGAAGACCTTTACATCCGAGGTCTGGCCCAGCTCGTTCACCAGGATGAAGCCTCGCTCGGTGTGGATCTCCCGAGGGAGGAAATCCAGAATGGGGACCTCTCCAATGGAGATGATGACCGTATCGGCATCAAGAGATGTGCCGTCCTTGAAATAGATCGTCCGTTCCGCCTTGTCATAGCGCTCTGTTATTTTGGGATAGATGATCCGGGTCCCCTTTGCCTCTGCCGCCTTCTGTTCCTTACCAAAACCGGCAGGGGGCTGGATGTCCACTGCCGTAACCGAGGCTGCTCCGCATTCGTATGCCTCGCAGGCGATGTCCATACCTACATTTCCAGCACCAATGATGACCACATTCTGGTCCGCAAGATCCGGCCTTTTTCCTTGATTAACAGCCTTTAAAAATTCAATGCCGGCTATGACATCTTCGTTTCCGGGGAAGGGGATAATGCGGGGCTGGTGGGCACCGCAGGCAATGATGACGAGCTCATGTTCCTCGTAGATCTTCCGAAATGCCTTAAGGTCAATCCGCTGCCCAGGATGCACACGGATTCCGATCTCATTGAAGCGGGATATCTCTTTTT
>CBETWD010000153.1:0-5457 GCA_965539945.1 uncultured bacterium | reverse complement strand
AAGATAATAGAGTGACTGGAAAGGGAACCTGATCCTTTTAGAGCGGGTTCATGAGGGAAGGATCATTCCAGAAAATACAGTTTTATAGGTGATTTTGAAAAGATCGTAACAGGTCGTGGGCCGGAATCCCCTGAAACTTTTGAAAAAAGGGTTAGAAGAGATGGGTAAAACAGACTTCAGACTGAAATGTCAGGCTGGAGGATTGGCTTGATTCAGCAGATTTGTCGTAACGGTGATTGATACATTTGGGGAACGTCTCGGACTATTCGAGAAGGCAGGCCATAAGCCGAAAGGTTGAATGGATTGAGTTTTCACCCCCCTCCTTCCGCAGGAAAATCCCTTCATAAAAAGATTCCTGAAAAGATTCCTGAAAAGACCAGCCTATACTAGAAATCCTTTAAAATCACACCAATAGTTCAATCAATAACACTTGGTATACCCTTTGCTAAAAGTACAGCATAGCAACGATATTCATAGTGAAAATAAAGGAACTATGAAGGTAATGTTGTCCATAGAGCACCCCTAGCCCCAGCGGAGAAATAGCCCATAGGGAGAACATGAAGGAGGTGATGGCTTATGAGATGAGGAGCTAATCTTAAATACCAGGTTTTTGAAAGTAGGCTAACTGTAAATGAACTAAATAAAATGAGGAAAAGGAAAAAAACAATGATAAGGAAATTACTACCAATACTGATTATTGCCCTGTTTATGATCTCTTTTGCCGGTATGGCAGTTTCCCAGGATGTACAGGAAGTACAGGAAGCAATGATACTAAAAGGGACAATTGTTTCTACCAATGCTGATGTTGGTAAGGTTATGGTACAGGATGAATCCGGCAAGACGATGACTCTAACCGCGGGTCCGGACACAGACCTGAAGACCCTTAGCGATGGTGATCGGGTAAGCGTAGAATATAGTAGTGACGGGGTTATCAAATCGATTTCTAAGCAAGAGTAAACCGGCTCACTGGGGATGAAAGCAAAAAGGGGGCGCTGGCCCCCCCTTTTTTCCTGAATGAGAAAAGAAGGAGTAGGAGGTAAAATCAAATGACAAATAGGTTTTGGGCAGTCTTGGCTCTTCTGTTGGTGATTCCGGGGCTCATATTCACGGCTTCGTGCGCGAAAAAGGTTAAATCTGAGCCTGCGGTAATCCAGGCCACTAGTGCCGAAGAGGAAGCCGAGGTAAGGCGTCTTGCTGAAGAGAAGGCCCGCCAAGAGGCTTTTGCGACACAGAAGGCCTTAGAAAAGCAGCGTCTTCTACAAGAGGCCCTTGCGGCACGGCACAGATTCTTCAAAGAAGACATTCATTTTGAGTTTGACAAGTCGAGGCTTCTTCCAGAGGCAAAGGAAATTCTCCGGTACAAGGCTGAATGGCTTATGGCACACCCTGACATCACGGTTATTATCGAAGGCCATTGTGACGAGCGCGGGACCAACGAGTATAACATGGCCCTTGGGAATCGACGGGCTGAGAGTGTCAAGAGTTTTGTCGTGGATCTCGGTATTGCGCCGGAACACCTGACAACTGTTAGCTATGGCGAGGAAAGACCCCTTGATCCACGCCACAATGAAGAGGCGTTGGCCAAGAACAGACGAACTCATTTTGTCATAGACTAGTGATTATCCGATAATAAAAGGACAGATATCATTATTCTGTATGAGCACTTACACTTAGTCGTCAAGTAAAAATAACTTATACATCTTGCTTGTCCTTTTGCTTCTTTTCTGTGTTGCGTCAAGGCTTACATAACTCGTTATGCGCGCCTTAACGCGCCTTGAAAACAAACAAAATTACGGCGCAATCTGTACAACTTATTTTTACTTGCCTCCTTAGGATGATTTATGCTGAGAGTACCCTTGAAAATCTACGACAATTCCGATGGCTTTTCCACTACTACCGCCAGTCATCTTCCGGTTCTCAGCAAGTACGGCGTACTGGTGGCAGAAGATGTTGCACAGGAGAGAGAACTGCTGGTCGCTCACCTCTCCGAGTGGGGGCTGAATGCCACTACTGCTGTGGACGGCAAAGAAGCCCTGTCCATCTTAATAAAGAACGATACAATCCGTCTCCTTATCGCTGATTTGCATATGCCTGGGCTTGGTGGCCTGGAACTTTTACAAGAGGTAAAAAACCTGACAAGGCCCAAGCTGTATTCTATTGTCCTCGGCGGAATCAAAGACACGCAGACCCTGATCAATGCATTGCAAGCCGGGGCTACTGATTACATGGTCAAGCCCTGCCATCCTGAACAGATATTTGCCAGATTGGCAGTGCTTGACCAGGTCATGGCACTTGAAGAAAAACACCAGGCCCTGATAAAGGACCTTTTCGATGTAATGGGGGAGATGCTGGGCAGTCGTGATTCCTATAGCTTGGAACACAGTTTGAGGATCGCTGCCATATCCCGAAGAAAAGGAAGAAGCCTTCAGCGTCAACGATCATGGTGCATCAGCACTGATAAGAATTTTGCCAGCAAAGCGGCTGATATTGTGGGGTTATATCTGGATCCTCCTTTAAATGCCGTTGTCCTCTGTGTCGATGAAAAGCCAAGCATTCAGGCTTTGGAACGAAAAACAGGTTATATAAAAACAGATAGCGGAAAAGTTGTTCGAGCTTACAAAAGCACATATAAACGTCAGGGTACTTTAAACCTTTTTGCCGCCCTAGAGGTTTCAACCGGCAAAATTCAAGGTAAAGTTACTGAAACAAAAAAACGAGCAGACTTCCAATCATTTATGGATGAAATTGTAACTGAGTATTCTCCCGACCAAGAAATGCATGTAATATTGGATAATTATTGCACTCACAAGAAAAAAGAAGAGTGGTTGTTAAAAAACAAAAATGTCCGCTTCCATTTTACGCCAACGTCTGCCAGTTGGTTGAATCAAGTGGAAATTTGGTTCGGCATATTTTCAAGAAAAGCTCTTCGGGGAGCCTCTTTTACAAGTCCTCGGGAATTGCGACAGCGCATAGAAGACTTTATCGAACGTTACAATCCTGACTCCAGACCATTCAAGTGGCGAAAAAGAGAAGTTAAAGGAGTGCAGATTAAAGATACTATAGAAAACTTAAGCATTTAACACTAGTACTCTGGCGAAATCGCCCATTATGACTTTTGAAATCTGATGTTCCAACCTGTCATGTTCATTCAGAAATGGCCCACATCTCATGTGGACCCTGTACAACGACTCAGGTGGCATAGAGATTTGGGGGAGCAGTTTCTTATCACCTTAACGCCTTTCTTAAACGTTCTTCCACTAACGGTTTGACAAGTCCATCAAGACTGCCGCCAAAACGGGCGGCTTCCTTGACTATAGTAGAAATTCAATAAGGACCTACTCAAAGTGCACCAGGACTTTCAGGAATATGTCATCGTGCACGAATTGCTGCACCTGCGGGTGCCGAATCACGGGAAACTTTTCAGAACTCTGATGTTACTCTATCTGCCTGACTGGGAAGACTTGGCTAAACGCCTGGAACGGGACCTTTAGGGCTCGCCGTTAGCTTGCTCCGCCCCGAGCCCAAACTTGAATACTGGTTGTTAATGAAGCGAATACAATATATAATTGTTTTAAAATATGAGGCGATTAGGGGGGATTGTGCGCTACGTGTGGCAACGTGCCAATTGGCCTAACTTTAGCTGGCAGAACGATAAGTTGCTCCATCCGGTCGGCAGGACACGCTTTTGCCAGGGCAGGTTATTGAGTAGAATTCGTGGCCTTGGTATGAGTCTCAGTCAGGAAGCTCAGGCAGAAATCCTGACTGAGGAGACAATCAAAACCGCTGCTATTGAAGGACAGTCTTTAAACAGGAACTCCGTCCGGTCCTCCATAGCCAGACGGCTAGGGTTGCCGATTGCCAGCCTGCCTTCTGTTGAGCGCCATGTTGATGGTCTGGTGGAAATGATCTTTGATGCAACAGCACGTTATAATGAACCGCTCACAGCAGAAAGACTGAAGGGTTGGCAAGCAGCATTGTTCCCGACAGGTTTTTCAGGTCTGCGGCGCATTCGCACCGGCACTTGGCGGGGCCCAGTACCCATGCAGGTTGTATCCGGGCCGGTTGGCCGGGAGAAAGTCCATTTTGAGGCGCCTCCCGCAGACAGGATTGGGGAGGAGATAACACAATTCCTCTCCTGGTGGGAATCAAGTTTAGACAATACCGAGGGGCTGTTGCGGGCCGGTATTGCCCATTTTCGGTTCATCACCATCCATCCTTTTGAAGACGGCAATGGCCGCATTGCCAGGGCCTTGACCGACATGGCTCTTGCACAGGATGAAAGGCTGTCAACGAGATTCTACAGCCTTTCTGCACAAATTATGGCGGAACGGGATCAATATTATAAGATTCTGGAGCAATGTCAGAAGGGGGATGATGATATAACAGCATGGCTTTTGTGGTTTCTGGGATGTTTGGAGCGAGCCGTGAAGAATTCCGAAACGCTCATTTCCAAAGTTCTGGCAAAGGCTGATTTTTGGCAAAGACACGGTCAAACGCCCATGAATGATCGCCAGCGCAAGGTGGTAAATCGCCTCTTGGATGCGGGGCAGGGCGGTTTTGAGGGGGGGCTGACAACCAGGAAATATGTTTCCATTGCAAAAACCAGCAGAGCTACAGCCTATCGAGAGATATCCGACTTGGTTGGCAAGCGAGTTTTGATGCAAAATGAGGGTAAAGGCCGTAATGTCAGCTACGACCTTGTCTGGGCATAAAATCGCTTCTTGCCGGAACCTTGTCGCCGTAGGAAATTGGGGTAATTCGTGCAGAACGTGCTTGACGACTTGACTGGCTTGGAAAGTTTGGAGATGCTCTATAGTTTTACAGTTTCTAAGTAATCCTTTTAGAGCCGGTTTATGACGGCAAAAAAGTCGAAGATAGAGCAATTGAGTGTTGTAGGGAACGTCGGAGCCGTTGTTGACTAAGTTGTATGAGGTCGCGAAACCGTTATCTAACGTCGCAAATCAGCCGCCGCGTTTTCGCGGTCGGCTGCATTTGCCTTTTAGGATTTAAACGCTTTCATTAATGAATAAACAATAAGGAGCAACCAAGCAAAAGCAAAGACAGTAGGAACTACTTTCCATGGCATTAGGTAGTGCCACCAATTTGGTATATCATCTTTGCCTAACCCCATTGGTAGACTACATCCATCTTTTTTGGCTGCTTTTTCTATTTTCTCAAATGCCATTATGTTACATTTTAGATAGATACCAAACGAAAATGAAACCATAAAACCCACAACAGAGATGACGATTGCCAAAGTGCTCTCTTTGTTCCATGCAAATGCAAGTGAAGCAAAGAGGAAGCTCTGGGATGTTAATAGCCAGCCCAATCGCGCATTTAGATTTGCATTCTCCGTGTCTATCAGTTCTTTGTAGTACTTCTCATCTCTCATTATGATAAGCCTAACAGAGTAATAAATGGAAACTTTCCATGATATTAATTGCTATAGATGGACAT